>JAMWCO010000005.1 GCA_023818785.1 Candidatus Omnitrophota bacterium | reverse complement strand
AAAAATAAATCTAAAGAAAGATTGTCATCAAGGTACCATTTGTGCGAAAAATTGACGAGATAAAGAAAAGAGTGTAAATTTAAATAAAATTTTGGAGGTAAAAATGGACTCTATTTTAATTGCAGGAATTGGTTTAATAATTTTCATTTTATTCTATATTTTTTATGGTAGATATTTTGAAAATCTATGGGAGATTGATGAGAGAAAAATTACTCCTGCACTTATGAAAAAAGATGGAGTTGACTATGTTCCTGCAAAACACTGGTTAATTCTTTTTGGTCACCATTTTTCTTCAATTGCGGGTGCTGGCCCTATTTTAGGTCCTGTTATTGCTATATCTATATTTGGTTGGGGTCCTGCATTTTTATGGATTCTTCTTGGTTCTATTTTCATTGGAGGAGTCCATGATTTTTCATCATTAATTTTAAGTGTAAGAAATGAAGGGCAAACAGTTGGAGATATAACAAAGAAAGTTCTTGGAGAAAAAAGTAAAATTCTTTTCTCTCTTTTTTTATGGTTTTCTTTAATTTTAGTGGTCAGTGTATTTGCAGGTGTAACTGCAAAGACATTTATAGAAGAACCAAAAATTGTAATCCCAACATTTTTTCTTATATTTGACGCAATATTATTTGGTTTTCTTGTTTATAAGAAAAACTTTTCAATATTTTATTCAACAATATTATGTCTATTTTTACTTTTTTTATTTTTCTTATTAGGGAAAGAGATACCTTTAATAATAAAATTTGGTAATCCTTTAAAAATATGGATTTTAATACTTTTAATTTACTCATTTGTTGCAAGCACTCTGCCAGTTAATATACTTTTACAACCAAGAGATTATCTTTCTTCCTTTATCCTTTTTTCAGGTATTTTATTTGGATACTTAGGAATTATAACTTCGCATCCTAAAATTAAAGTTCCATTCTATATATCTTTTTATTCTCCAAATGGTACTCTATGGCCTATTATGTTTGTTACTATTGCTTGTGGTGCTATAAGTGGATTCCATTCTCTTGTTTCAAGTGGAACTACTTCAAAACAGATTATAAATGAAAAAGATGTAAAGAAAATTGGATATGGAGGAATGCTTACAGAAGGATTTTTATCAATTTTAGCATTATTATGTGTTTCTGCTGGACTTTTCTGGTCATCTCCTTTTTCTGAATTAAATTATCCTGACTTAATGAAAAAAGGTGATTTGATTGGAACTTTTGCAACTGGATATGGACAAATCTTAAAGAAAATTTTTGACCCTAAAATAGGGAAATTGTTTGCTATTATAATGATTAATAGTTTTGTCTTAACAACACTTGATACTGCAACAAGAATAACAAGATATATAACAGAAGAACTTTTTGGCCAGACATTTAAAATAAAATTTTTAAAAAATAGATATACTGCAACATTACTGGTAATTATTTTTTCTGGATATCTTGCTTTTGGGAGTTGGCAGAAAATCTGGCCTGTTTTTGGTGCTTCAAATCAACTTGTAGCAGCAATTGTCTTACTTTTATGTAGTTGTTATATTTTAATAAAAAAGAAAAATTCAATATCTATTTTAATTCCGGCAATTATAATGTTTTTAACAACAATTACAGCATTAATAATAGGTATGTTAAATTTTTATAAAAATAAAAATTTTCTCTTAGGAAATATAAGTTTAATTTTGATAGTTCTCTCAATTTTTGTATTGAATGAAGGAGTAAAAATTTTGTCTATTCAAATTAAAGAAAGGAGAAAAGATGGGGTTTGAAAAAGAGAATTTAACATTAGAAGAGATTGAAAAACTTGAAAATTTGAGGAAAGAGTGTGTAAGAGATATTTTAACTATGACAACTCTTGCAAATTCAGGACATCCAGGAGGTGCTCTCTCTTCTTTAGACATATATCTTATTGTTTTTTCATATTCAAATATATCTCCAAAAAAAATTGATGACCCAGAGAGAGACAAAATTATTATAAGTCATGGACATACTTCTGCAGGTGTCTATTCTGTTCTTGGTAGATTGGGATTTTTTGATATAGATATGGCAATAAGTACTTTTAGAAAAGCAGGAAGTATTTTTGATGGTCATATTGTAAGGAAAGTTCCAGGTGTTGAATGGGGGACAGGGAATCTTGGACAGGGGTTATCTGCTGGATGTGGATTTGCTCTTGCTGATAAATTGAAAAACAGAAACTCTTTTACATTTGTCTTAATGAGTGATGGCGAACAGACAAAAGGGCAGGTAGGAGAAGGTAGAAGATTTGCAATAAAGTATGGTTTGAATAATTTAAAAGTTATTATTGATTACAATAAAGTCCAGATAAGTGGAAATGTTGAAAAGGTTATGCCATGTAGAATTAAAGAAAATTATATAGCAGATGGATGGGATGTAATTGAATGTGATGGTCATAATTTTTCACAAATCTATCAATCAATAAGGAAAGCAATATATATTAATAAGCCTGTATGTATTATTGCCAATACTATTATGTGTAAAGGGGTCTGTTTTATAGAAAATGATTATAGATATCATGGAAAACCATTAAGTGAACAAGAATATAAAAAAGCAATGGAAGTAATAGGTCTTGAACCTGTTTTAGAAAAATATAAAAAATTGAGAGAAAAGAGATGGAATTATCCTGAAAGGAAATTTTATTTTTCTCCAAGTATAAATAAAGGGAAGCCAATAATATATGGAAAAGAAGAAAAAACAGATAATAGAACTGCTTATGGTAAGGCACTTTTAGATTTGGCAAGAATAAATAAAGAAAATAAAGATTATCCAATAGTCGTTTTTGATTGTGACCTTGCAACAAGTGTAAAAACAGACCTATTTGAGAAAGAATTTCCAGAAAGATTTTTTCAAGTTGGAATTCAAGAACATCATGCAGCAGTAATAAGTGGAGCAATTTCAACATCTGGATTTATAACATTTTTCTCTGATTTTGGTGTATTTGGAGTAGATGAGACATTTAATCAGGAAAGACTTAATGACCAAAATTTTACAAATCTAAAACTTGTATGTACACATCTTGGTCTTGATGTAGGAGAAGATGGTAAAACACACCAATGTATTGATTATATAGGTGTATTGAGAAATTTATATGGGTTTAAAATTATAATACCTGCAGACCCAAATCAAACAGATAGAGTTATCAGATATATTATTGATAAAGAAGGGAACTGGTTTGTTGGAATGGGAAGGAGTAAATTACCTATTATTTTAAATGAAAATGGAGAGATATTTTTTGATGAAAATTATAATTTTGAATATGGAAAGGCAGATATAATAAGAAATGGGAAAGATGGATATATTTTAACTTATGGATGTATGGTTTATAGAGCAATTAATATTTATGAAAAACTTAAAGAAGAGGGAATAAGTATAGGAGTTATGAATTTTAGTTGTCCAATTACAATTGATGAAGAAAAAATGAAAATAGCAGTAGATACAGGTTTAATAATTACATACGAAGACCACCATATAGATACAGGTCTTGCTTCAACAGTTGCTTTATATCTTTCTGAAAATGATTACAATGTTAAATTTTTAAGATTTGGGATAAAAAATTATGGTGCATCTGGGACTCCTGATGAATTATTTAAAAGTCAAGGACTTGACCCTGAAAGTGTAATAAGAAAAATTAAAAATCTATTAGGAAAATAAAAAAGATTTTTGGGAATTATTTACTTCTTGGATGAAATTTCTCATAAAGTTCTTTGAGTTTTTCAATAGTTAAATGTGTATAAATTTGTGTTGTTGTTATCCTTTCATGTCCAAGTAATTCTTGGACAATTCTTAAGTCAGCACCTCTATCAAGAAGGTGTGTTGCAAAAGTATGCCTTAATGTATGTGGTGTAACTTTTTTATTTATACCTGATATTAATGAATATTTTTTTATAATTCTTTCAATACTCCTTTCTGTCAATCTTTTTCCATATTTATTTAAAAAAATAAATTTCTCTTTTTTATTTGGTCTTTTTTCAATATACTCTATCAAAGAATTAAGTGCTGGTTTTCCAATAGGGAGAATTCTTTCTTTTTTTCCTTTCCCTTTAACTTTAATAAGTTCATCTGCAAAATTTATATCTTCAATCTTTAAATTTGCAAGTTCTCCAACTCGTATACCAGTTGAGTATAAAATTTCAATAATTGATTTATCCCTTAAAAATTGCCAACTATTTTTATGTGGAATATCAAGAATTTTTAATACCTCATTATATGTTAAAAAATTTGGTAATTTTTCAGGAATTTTGGGTGTTTGAATTAAAAGTGCAGGATTTTTTTTAATATATTTTCTTGAAAGAAGAAATTTATAAAATGATTTTATTGAAGCAACTTTTCTACTAATACTTTTCTCTTTAAAACCAGATAATTTAAGTTTTCCTATAAATTTAATGAATTTATCATAATCAACCTTCTCAAAATCATCAATCTTTTCTTCCTTCAAGAAATTAATAAATTGTTTTATATCTTTTCTATAACTTTTAATAGTATTATTTGAATAGTTTTTTTGATTTTCAAGATACTCAATAAACCTATTAAGTATTTTCTCCATTTTCTAACATTTTCTTTGCCTTATTATAAGCATCGGAAATACTATAAACTCCTATTATTATCATTCCAGTTAATCCAAAGAGAAATAAAGATACACCCCATATCAAAAAACTTATTGGAGGAAGTGTCTTAATAAAATAGAAAAGGAAAATAGCACCAAGTATTAAAATTAAAAGAGAAAGACCCGAAAGAAAAATTAGAGTTAGTCCTTTTTTTATTTCTCCATTATAAATCTGACCAAGTCCATTAAATACAAAAGAAAGTAATGCTGCAATTCTTGGATTTGGTAAGTCCTTTTTTTCCATTTTAGTCAATTTTCCCTTTTGTAGATGGTATATCTTTCCCTTCTATTTTTACTGCATCCTTTAAAGCAATTCCAAGACCTTTAAAGATTGCTTCTAAAATATGATGTAAGTTATCTCCATAAATAAGGTTTATATGTAAAGTAAGACCAAGATGATTAACAAGTCCTTTTAAAAATTCTTTTGCATCCTCAATTTCAAAACTCCCTTTCCTTCCTTTAATAAAAGGAACATTAAAGGCAAGGTATGGTCTACCTGAAATATCAAGTGAAATATTAACCAAAACATCATCCATAGGGACAGAAGAAAACCCAAATCTTTTAATACCTTTTTTATCTCCAATTGCTTTATCTATTGCCAAACCAAGACATATTCCTATATCTTCAACAAGATGATGAGTATCAACTTCTATATCTCCTTCTGCTTTTATTTTTAAATCAAAATTTGAAAATTTACAAAAAAGTTCAAGCATATGATTTAAAAATCCAATAGGTGTTTCAATTTTATAGTTCCCTTTTCCATCAATCTTAATATCAATTTCAATATCTGTTTCTTTTGTCTTCCTTTTAAAAATATATTTTCTCTTCATAAAATTATTTTAACATTTTTAAAATAAAATTTCATAAATTTCTGCATAGTCATTTGAAAAAATAAGTTTAAAAATCTCATTATTTTTTTCTATCCAATTTTTTTCTATATAATCTTTGTCCTTCTTAATTATTATCCAATCAATTTTTTTATTCTTTAAACCAAAAATCCATAATTTGTAAGAAGGATTTTTTCTATATAAGTTTTCAACATCTTTACCTGGAAATTCTATTTTTTCTTTATATTTGAAAACAGGCAATGTCTCTATTGAATTTACTGATTGGTAAAAAACATTATTTTGGAATTTGTTTCCATAGAAAGGATATATAAAAAAACAACCTACATAAGCAATATTTTTCCCATCTTTTGAGTTTTTCTGAACAAATTCCCATATTTCTCCTTCTTCTTTATAAAATGCTTTCCAGAACATAAATTTTGTTTTTTCATAAAATAAATCTGTCTTAAAAATCTCAAAAATTAAAAAAATAATAAAAAAAAGAAAGTAAAAAAGATAAAGAATTCTTTTTTTAAAATGTGATGCAAAATAAAAAGGGATTGCTAAAATAAAAAATATTATAAAAAGTCTTGGAAGGAAAATATATTTTATCACAGAAAAACATATATACAAAAATATAGGAATACAGAAATATTCAAATCTTTTAAATGGATAAATTAAAGAAAAACATAATATTCCATAAATAGGTAAAAGGTGTCTAATTTGATAATAATAAGGCGGGACTAAAAAACAATAGAGGAAAATTGAAATTGGGAAAATTAAATTGAATAAAAGTAGTTTTTTTATCTTTAAGGAGAGAATAAAAGAAATTAAAAAAAATAGGAAAAGTAATATTTTTAAATTTAAAGATGGGTCTATATGGAGAGAGGAAAAGATAAGAATATGGAATAAATTTTTTATTTTATTTAAAATAGGTATTTTAGGGTAAATATATGCTCCTTTGAACAAAACAAAATTAGCAATTTTTGTTTCAGCAGGATAAAATGGATTACCAGTTAATAAAAAATTTTTCCAATAAGAAAAAAGACCAAAAGATAAAAGGTAAAGAATTGAAAAATAAAATAACTTTGTATATCTTCCTTCTTTTTTTTCAAATAAAAATGGCAAAGTTAAAATTGCAAAAATAATAGATAATGTTTTTACTGAAAGTAGGATTGATAAAGAAAGGATTCCTATTGGGATATATTTTCTCTCTTTCTTTTTAAAGAAATATATTGATGATATAAAAGTTCCTGCCATAATTAAATCAACAAAACACATAGATGACTCATTAAAAATTGGCTTTACAAGAGAAAAACAAAGTGCAGAAACTACAGACAAAAAATCAGAAAGACCAAATGACTTTGAAATAAGGAAAAGAGATAATGAACCAAGTATAAGAAAAGGGAATTGAGTATATTTAAATAAAAATTCTTTTTCTGAAAGTAAAGAAAAAAGATAAAAGATTTCTCCACCAATTGGATAATATGTCATACCAATATCTGTAAAATATAAATTTGGTAAAGAAATGGAATGAGTTTTATAATAATGGACTGCAAATGGTAAATGGTATAAAAGTCCATCTGTTGTTAAGGGTGGAAGCAAAAATATAGTTAAAATATGTAAAATATGTGCAGAAAAGCCAATAGAAAGAATAACTGAAATTTTTTTATCTATTCCTTTTATTTCTGGTATTTTTATTTTTTTTATAAAAGGTAAAATTAGAACCAATATAAGTAGAAAGGAAAGTATAATATATTTTGGATAGAGAAGATTAAGAAGTCCAAGAATTATTGAAATTCCGAGAATTTGTGAATAAAAAAATATTATAAAAATAGAAAAAAACTCACACCAACTTTCTATATTAAAGATTCCTGTGAGAAAAAAACTATTAAGAGATAAAATAAATAAATTTAAAATGAACACTTTATTTTATTATTATTCCAGCATATCCAACAACCTGTGAATAATCTTTTGATGCTTCTGCACTTGTTGTATAATAAACAAGTTCTCCTTTTTTACCACCAAGAATTTTTGAAGCAACTATACTTACAATTACTCCAGAATATCCACACATACTTACATCTTTCTCCTCTATCCTTCTTATAACTTCATCTTCATTTAAATCACATATTGCCTCAATAACATAATTATCTTTTTCCTCTGCTATTTTATGTGGTTCATAATGTGTCATATCTGAACTTGCAACTATTAAACAATTTTTTTTACTTTCTTTTATAACCTGGCCAATTACCTCTCCTATTTCATACCATGCAGGGTTATCAACATATCCCATTAGAGTTATTGGAACTATTTTAAAATCCCTTTTTAAAAATTGTAAAAATGGAATTTGGACTTCTATTGAATGTTCTCTTATATGTGCAATTTCATCTTTCTGTAAATATCTACTTTTTTCAACAAGTTTTTCTACTATTTCTTTATCTATTTCAACTTCTCCAAGTGGAGTAAGCCACTTATCATGGTCAGAGACTGAATATGGTTCTCCATAACCAGTATGATTTGGTCCTAAAATTATAACTATTTCTGGAATTTCAATTTTTGAATATGTAAGACCTGCTGTTTTCCCTGAATAAATATAACCTGCATGTGGACAAATACATGAAATGACTTTTTCTTTTATCTCTTTTCTATCAATAAATGTCTCAAGCATCCTTAAAAGATGACTTTTTCCAGAAGGATAAAAATAACCACTTACAACTGGCTCTCTTATCTTTTCCATTTTAAAATATTAAACCATATTAAAAATTTTCAGTCAAAAATTAAATTTTAAAAATATCTAAAAGATGGATATTGCCTATATGAACATTTTTTAAATATTTTTTTGCAACATTAAAGGCATTATAAACAGTTTCTTTTGGAGTAATAGGTAAATCATTCATATAAAATTCTGGGAAGAAAACTAAAAGAGAATAAGGGATCTCTGGGTTTATATCAGAAATAAATTTTGCTATTTTTTCAACTTCAATTTCATCAATATATCCAGGGACAAGCAGTGTAGTTGCTGTTAATAAAGGATAATCTGCTTTTGGTAAAATTTCTTTTCCAATAATTTTAAAATTTTCATATGTTTTTTTATTTGATATCCCTGTTAAAACAATATTTAGATTTTCATCAAATGCCTTTAAATCAAACTTAATTATCCCTTTACTTTTAAGTGTAATTTCTCCTACTTTTCTTACAAAAAATTCATTCCCAATTCCATTCCATTCAAAACATATCCTTATCTTTTTTAATTTTAATATCTCTTCAGAAAACTTAATTACAAAAGGAAAATGTGGCTCTGGAGAACCACCAAAAAAACAAACACAATAAACTTTTTCAGAAATTGCCTTTTTGAGCAATTGTTCAGATTGTAAAATATTTCCTTTTTCAATAAATTTGTGGGAATAATTTTGGCAGAAAAGGCAGTTGAATGAACAACCATAAAAAAAGACTGCAAGATTATATTTACCTTTTCCTTCTTTATCTGCTTTACAGAACCATGAAGCACAGCAATTTGTAGGAATTAAGTCGTAATAAAAATCACAAACCGCAGTATCTGAACTTACTTTACTTTTTAAAAAATTATTGACATTTTCTCTCAAGCCACAATATCCTTTCTCTCCTATTCCAATAATACATTGATTATCACAAATATTACATTTAACCCCATTCTCTATTTTTGGTGGAAAAGATGGGAGATTAAATTTTTCTCTTATTTTCTTATGGACTTCATTAGCATAAATAATTGCAATTTCAGGTTTTTCTCTTATACATTCAACACAGATACCTAAATTTTTAGATATTAATTTTTCTTTATTACATATTTTACAAAGATACATTTAAGGTAAACCTTCAACTGCAATATATGTGTTTTTTGGAGGAATTGAAATACCTTTTTCTTTTTTTATTATATCAAAATTAATAATTTTGAAATTTTTATCAAGGTAATAAATTTTAATATCTTCTTTTACAGGTCCAAAGCCTTGGTCAATATTTGTAAAAATAACATCTTTTGGAAGATTTGGGAATATAATTATTGTATTTTTCATCTCATTTAAATCTGAACCTGCAAACCCCTGATTTGATAATTCACCTTCTGCAATTAAAATCCTAATATTTTTAAATTTCATACAAGGCCAGTTCTCAAATTTAATTCTTTCTTTTATTGAAGAATATAAAATTCCTGAAATAAAACCAAATAAAAGAAATAGAAAAGATTTTTTAATCATATTTATTCTCCTTCTAATATTGCAATTGCATCTATTTCAACAAGAACATTTTTTGGTAGATTTGAAACTTCAACAGTAGTTCTTGCTGGTTTATTTTTAAAATACTCTGCATAAACATAATTAAATTTTTCAAAATCATTTAGATTTTTTAAATAAACTGTAGTCTTAACAACATTTTCAAGATTACCACCCACCTCTTTTAAAATATTTTTTATATTTTCTATAACCTGTTTTGTCTGGACAGAAATATCTCCTTTCACAACTTGATTTGTTTTTGGGTCAACTGGAATCTGGCCTGAAATAAAAATAAAATTTTTCCATTTTATCCCTTGAGAATATGGACCTACTGGAATAGGAGATTTCTCTGTTATAATTTTTTCAAACATTTTTCTATTTCCTCTCTAATTAAATTCATATTTTCATCAATTTTTTTACCTTTAATATCAATTTTCCCAATTATCTTCCCCTTTTCCTCTTCAATAAGTTTTACAAATTCTTTCATTGCTTTTCCTTTCAAAAATCCACTCTTATAAGTTGTAAAGAGAAAGATATTTTTATTACTTATATCAATTTCCTTTATAAATGATTTTACTAAAGGAGGGATTTTACCAGCCCAAATAGGTGTGCCAATAGCAATACATCCATAATTTTCAATAGGTGGTATTTTTTCAATTGGAACTCTTTTATTAATTATTGCCTCTATACAGTTTCTTAAAAAACTCTTTTTTTCTTTACTTTCTAATTCAAATAAACTGACCTCTAAATTCTTTGATTTTAAAAATTGATATATCTTTACTGCAAGTTTCTTTGTATTTCCTGTGAGTGAAAAATAAACTATGATTATCTTCATTTTAAAAATTATACCTTAAAAGATAGAAAAAGAAAATATTTTTAAAAGAATTGATATAAGGTAAGTAGTGCGTCTAAAAAGAATAATTTGTTAACTTCGTAGGTTGATATTTGACACAAGATTTTCAAGGTATCTTTCTGCAAAAAAAGCAGCAATCATTCCTTCACTTGCTGCAGTTATTATCTGATATAATGATTTTTTTATTACATCTCCACAAGCATAAATCCCTTTAATATTTGTTTCCATTTTTTCATTTACAATTATAAATCCATTCTCATTTGTCTTAACAAGTCCATTTAAAAATTGAGTGTTTGGTTTATGACCAACAGAAATAAAAATACCATCAATTCTTAATTCAATATTTTCTTCCTTCATTGTATTTTGCAAAATAAGACTTTCAGCTTTTTCTTTTCCTTTTATTTCTTTTACGATATATGGAATTATAAATTTAATTTTCTCATTCTTTTTTACTTCTTCCTGTAAATATCTTTTTGCTCTCAATTCTTCTCTTCTATGAATAAGATATACAATTTTTGCAAATCTTGTTAAATAAATACTTTCTTCAACAGCAGAATCCCCTCCTCCAATAACAGCAACTTCTTTATCTTTAAAAAAAGCACCATCACATATAGCACAAAAAGATACCCCTTTCCCTATAAATTCTTCTTCTCCTTTTACTCCTAATTTTTTTCTTGAACAACCAGAAGCAATTATTAAAACATCACTTTCAAGTATTTGACCATTTTTAAGTTTAATTATTTTTTTGTTATCTCTTAACTGGATTTTCTCAACTTCTCCATATTTTATTTGTCCACCAAATTTTAAAAACTGCTTTTTCATATTTTCTGCTAAATCAAAACCACTTATTCCTTCTGGATAACCTGGATAATTTTCTATAATTTCTGTTAAAAGCATATTACCACCTGGTGAGAATTTTTCTATGATTAATGTTGGAATTTTATCTCTACATAAAAAAATACCTGCTGAAAGTCCAGCAGGTCCACCACCAATTATTATTACTCTTTCCATTTTTAAAAAATAAAAGGGGGTCTTTGCCCCCTTTTTATCTTACTCAACCTCTATTTTAACTTCTTTTGCTTTCTCTTTTTCAGATTTGGGAAGGACTATTTCAAGGACTCCATTTTTGTAACTTGCTTTTACTTTTTCTCTATCTACAGCACATGGTAAAGTAAAACTTCTTGAGAAACTTCCTGTTTTAATTTCTTTTCTTAAATAATTTTCTCTTTCAATCTTCTTTTCTTCTGTCTTTTTCCCAGATATAGTAACTGTATCTTCTGTAAGAGAAATTGAAATATCTTCTTTATTCATACCTGGGATTTCTGCTTTTAAAATAATATTTTCTGCATCTTGGTAGATGTCAACATCAAATGTTCTTGGTCCTTCCCAAATATCAAAATCTTTTGAGAAGAATCTATCAATTAATCTATCAAAATCATCTCTTAAATCAAGTACTTCTTTTATTGGATTCCATCTTGCAAGTTTTGCCATTTTTATCACCTCCTTTCTTTGTTTTTCATTTTATTAGATGAAAAAGAAAGTAGATTAGTTTCACTTTTTATATCTTATTCTTATCTGATAATATAATGCTTTTTCAATCTTCTTAGGGATTTTTTTCTTTTTATATAGCAATTTTGAAAGTAAAATTGTTTTTTCAATTGATTCTAATATTGCTTCGCATCTTTTGCATATTCTTATATGTTGTTCAAAAATTTCTCTTTCTGTTTCTTCTATTTCTTTGTCAATATAATCAGATATAAGTTTTATTATTCTTTTACAATCCATTTAATTTCCTTTTTTCTTAAAATAATCTGATAATTTTTCTCTTAAATATAACCTACTTCTGTGAATTCTCGTTTTAGTAGTTGGTATAGATAGAGATAAAATTTTTGCTACTTCTTCAACAGACAATCCTTCAATATCATGAAGTATAAATATTGTTTTATATTTTAAAGGTAAAGAATCTATTGCAGAAGATAAAATTTCTTTCAATTCCTCATTTCTATAGTGAAAATAAGGATTATCCTTCCAGTCAGAAAGGTCATTTCTATCATATGTTCCATCCACTCTTTTTTTTATTTCATCTATTGATATTTTTTTATATTTTTCTTTTCTTAATTTCATAAGAGCAAAATTTGTAGCAATTCTGTAAAGCCATGTAGAAAATGAAGACCTTCCTTCAAAAGAGGGTAAACTTTCATATGCTTTTATATATGTTTCCTGAAGAAGGTCTGCGGCATCTTCTTTATTTCCAAAAAATTTTATTCCAAGATTATATATTTTGTCTTGTGTCTTTTTAACAAGTTCTTCAAACGCTTTTGTATCACCTGTTTTTGCTCTTTCCACAAGTTCAATTTCATTCATAATCTATCCTTTAAATATAATTTACCACAATAATAATATCTTGACAATTTCAAAAAACTGGGTATAATAATTTCAAAAAAGGGGGGTAAATGGCGAAATATCTATTTGCTAATATAAATAAGGAAGATATTAAAAAACTTTATGAACTTCTTAAAAATGGAGAGGAATACATAAAGAAAAGAGTTCATACGATTATCCTTTCAGGAATTCATAGATATAAAGTAAGTGAAATTTCAAAAATTGTTAAATTACATCCAAATCATTTAAGAAAATGGATTCACAGATATAATGAAAGAGGGATAGATGTAATTTTAGATTCACCAAAGACAGGTAAAAAAGAAAAATTTGGAGAAAATGTGAAAAATATAATATTTAAAATTGCAAAAATTCCTCCAAGAAAACTTGGTCTTTTATTTTCAACATGGACACTTTATAAACTTAAAAAATATCTTGAAGAAAACAAAATTATAGAAAATATAAGCCATGAAACGATAAGAAAAATAATTAAAAAGATGAACATTAACTTTAAAGAAAAAAGATATGAGGAAGTTTAGAAAGCATCAAGGAGGTGAAAAATGGGACTCTGGAATTTAAATAAGTTCCCTTTTAATCCAGATAAACTATCAGATAATTTAAAAAAAGGTTCTTTATATAAAATTTTAAATAGTTCTCTTACAAAAAAAGTTATTTCAGATTATATTAAAGAGAATGAGAATGGGAAAACAAAACTTGAAGAATTTATTGAAAAATTTAGCACTGATACAAGGAGTATTTTTGGAAGAATTCTTAAAGAAAAAGAGACAATTGTTCCTTATATAATCTTTGACCATATTTGTAAGATTTTTGATATTGAAAGAAGTGAGTTGAAAGATACATTTAAAAATCCATTAATAAAAAGAAGTATATTAAATATTGCTGAAACAGTTATAAAATATGGAGTTAAAGAACCACTCATTTTTGCTCAACCATTAATGGTTGTTTGGAATATAACTGGTAGATGTAATTTAAGATGTAAACACTGCTACCAAGATGCTGGTATTTTATCAAAGGGACTTCCTAAAGAATTGACAAATCAGGAAAAGATAAAAGTTATGGAGGAAATAGTAAAAACAAATATTCCTACTTTTGCATTTGCAGGTGGAGAACCATTAATGGACCCTGTTTTTTGGGAACTTGCGAAAATAGGGAAAGAAGGTGGACTTTATATGTCAATTAATACAAATGGAACACTTATTACAGAAAAAGTGGCAGAAAGATTGAAAGAAATTGGGTTTGCTTATTATGGGGTTAGTTTAGATGGTGGAAGTAGCGATATCCATGATAGTTTTAGAGGTTCCAAAGGTGCTTTTGAACTTGCTTTAAATGGAATAAAAAATTTGATAAAAGTTGGAGAGAAAGATAAAGTATGTATCTCTTTTACTGTAGCAAGAGAAAATGCAATTATTAAAAATCAGATACCAGAAATGATAAAATTGAGAGATGCTCTTGGAATAAGGAAAGTTGTTTTATATAATTATATTCCATGTGGAAGAGGTGACTTTGGAAATGACTTAACTTGTGAAGAGAGAGAAAAATTATTTGAAATTTTTTATGATGATTTGAAAAATGGGAGGGAATCTTTACTTTCAACTGCTCCACAATTTGGAAGATACTGTAAACAGATGTATGACCTTGGTATTGGCGATTTTGCAGTAATAGGACATTTTTCTTCCGGGAATGCAAAGAAACTTAAAAATCTTGTTGAACTTATTGGTGGATGTGGAGCAGCAAGAGCATATATAGCAATCCAACCAGATGGTTCTATAACTCCATGTGTCTTTATGCCAGATGTTTATATAGGGAATATGAAGAAAAATGGTCAGATAAAAAAAGAAAATTTGCTTGATGTATGGGATAATTCAGATGTTTTAAAAATGATAAGGGATAGGAGAAATCATCCTGAAAGGTATGGCTGTAAAGGGAAATATTTCTCTGTCTGTGGTGGTTGTGTTGCAAGAAGTTATGCATATTTTGGTGATTTTGTTTCTCCTGACCCTGGATGTATTTTAAATAAAAAAATTGTTGAAAATCTTAAAAAACAAAAAACATTAGTTTGAAAATTTTGAATTTTTATGAGCAAGATATAAAGGATAAGGAATTGGATATTCTTCTCTCATACATTTTATAGTTATACTTAATGTATCTTTAAGGTCAATTAAATTCCCAGGAGAAATAAAGATTAAACCACCTTTATAGTTTCTTAAAACATGACCTATTATTTCTCCTTCATTATCTTTTATAAAAGTGGAAGAGAGTGGGAAAGAAGGTGGTTTTGAATAATTACCAAATAATAAACTTTTTGCACATCCAATTGTTGGCTTTTCAATTAAAACACCTATATGAGATGCAATTCCAAATTTTTTAGGATGTGCAATACCATGCCCATCAAAAATAAAACAATCTATATCTTTTTCAATCTTTTCAATAAGTTTAATTATATTTTCACCTTCTCTAAATGCAAGAAATCCAGGTATATAAGGGAATTTTGTCTTACCCTCTATTTTTAAAATCTCTATAACCTCAATATCAGGGAAATTACATATAACTGCACATGTCTGAATTTTTTCTTCTTTATAATCACTATCTATTCCACATATTGTTTTTATCTCTTTTGAAATTGGATTTATAATAATTTTATCCTTTAACTTATTTTGTATTTCTTCTGCTTGATTTTTATCTATATCCCATTTATGAGAAACTTTAACCTTCATTATTTTGCAAATTCTATTTCTCTTTTCTCCCTTATAACTGTAATTTTAACCTGACCAATATATTCCATCTGTTCTTCTATTTTTTTTGCTATTTCTTTTGCAAGTAATCTTGCTTGTTCATCATTGATTTCTTCAGGCTTAACAATAACTCTGACTTCTCTTCCAGCAGATATAGCATAAGCAGAATCAACACCTTTAAAAGAACATGCAATTTTTTCAAGTTCTTCTATTCTTCTTAAGTATTTTTCAAGAGTATCCCTTCTTGCTCCAGTTCTTGTTGCTGAAAGGGCATCTACAATCTGTGCTATGACTGTATATGGAGAATTTAAAGATAAGTCCTTATGATGATTTAATGCAGCATTTATAACTTCTTCTGGTTCTCCATATTTTTTTAAAATTTCTCCACCTATTTCAGGATGTGCTCCTTCAACTTCCTGGTCCATTGCTTTTCCTATATCATGAAAAAGTGCTGCTCTTTTCGCAATCTTAGGTTCATATCCAAGTTCTGAAGCAATAATTCCAGCCATAAATGCACATTCTTTACTATGTATTAAAAGATTCTGTCCATAACTTGTTCTATACTTTAATTTACCAAGCAGTTTTATAAGTTCAGGATGGACATTTTCTATTCCTATCTCTAATATGGTTCTATTTCCATCTTCTATCAATTTTTCTTCAAGTTCTTTTTTTGTTTTTTCCACTATCTCTTCTATTCTTGCAGGATGAATTCTTCCATCTGCTATTAATTTTTCAAGAGCAAGTTTTGCAAGTTCCCTCCTGTAAAGATTGAAACATGAGATTGTAACTGCTTCTGGAGTATCGTCAACAATAAGGTCAACTCCTGTAAGTGCTTCAAAAACTTTAATGTTCCTCCCTTCTCTTCCTATTATTCTTCCTTTAATCTCATCTGATGGTAAACTTACAACAGAGACAACACTTTCTGTTGCTTCTTCTGGAGCCAATCTTTGCATTGTTGTCAATAAAATTTCTCTTGTTTTTCTTTCTGCGTTTTCTCTCGCTTCGTTTTCAATCTTTTGCTGTAATTTCATGGCTTCTTTTCTTGCCTCTTCTTCCATTAATTTTAAAAGTTGATTTTTTGCCTCTTCTTTAGTAAGTCCTGATAAAATTTCCAATCTTCTTTTCTCTTCCTCTATTAATCTGTTATACTCCATCTCTTTATTTTTCAATTCTTCTTCTTTCTTCTGGATTTCTTTTTCCCTTTTTGATAATGTTTCTTCTTTAATTTCAAGTAATTCTGATTTTCTTTCAAGTGCCAATTCTTTTTGTTGTATCCTTTTTTCTTGAAATTGTAGTTCTTTTCTTTTATTCTTTGTTTCTTTCTCAAAATCGTTTCTTAATCTATAAAGAAGTTCTTTTGCTTCAATATCTATCTCTCTCTTCTTTTTTAATGCTAAATCTTCTGCTTCCTGTATTATCTCTTTTGCTCTTTTTTCTGCTGATTTAATTGCTCTTTCTCCAATAAACTTTCTCCATAAATAACCAACAAGTAGAGATATAGCACCCCAAAGTATAAACCAAGGAAGAACTAACTTAAATGTATTTACTGTATTAAGCATATCTGCCTCCTTTACTTTCAAAATTAAAAGTAAAGGAGTTATCCAGCACGCCAGACAGGTAGGAATTTTGATAAAATAGAGTTAATGTGGTTATTTATTTTATTTTTATTCATTTTTATATTCATTTTTATATCCTTACCAGTCTGACTGAATTTATTGCTGGAAACTCCTTTATTTTATTTAATACCTCATCATCAACTTCTTGGTCAAGATTTAAAACAGTTATTGCTGGTCCACCTTTCCCTTTTCTACCAAGTGTCATTGATGCAATATTTATTCCTTTTTGACCAAGAATTGTTCCTATATATCCCATAATTCCAGGTTTATCCTCATTATAACAAACAAGCAAATTACCTTCTGGGACTGCTTCTACTGAAAAACCATCTATTTTAACAATCCTCCCTTCATTTCTTACCAATGTTCCAGCAACAGATACACTTTTTGAATTTTTAACCTCTACTGTTATTAAATTTGTAAATTCACAACTTTTTTCTCTTTTTTCAGTTAATTTTATCCCTTTTTCTTTCATTATAAGTAAAGAATTTATTGGATTTATCTTTTTTTCATCTTTTAAAAGACCTACAAGGATACTCGCCCTTAAAAGAGATAAGTCATAATTAGTTATTTCTCCTGAATATGTAATTTCAATACTCTTTAATTCTCCATCTAAAAGTTGCCTTAAAAATAATCCTATTTTTTCTCCAAGTGAAAAATACCCCCTTAAAACTTCCTGCGTTTTTTCATCAAGAGCAGGGAAATTTACAGCATTTTTAACAATTTTCTTTTTTATTGCTTCAACTATTTGAGTTGCAAGTTGACAAGCAACATTAATTTGTGCTTCCTTTGTTGAGGCACCAAGATGAGGAGTAACAATTACATTTTCAAATTCAAATAAAGGAGAACTTTCAATTGGTTCTTTCTCAAAAACATCCAAAGCAACTCCTTTTATCTTTCCTTTCTTTAAATATCTCAAAAGAGCCTCCTCATCTATAATTCCACCCCTTGCACAGTTAACAATCATAACTCCTTCTTTCATTAATTCAAATTCTCTATCACTTATTAAATGATATGTATCTTCTTTTAGAGGCAAATGAAAAGTTAAAATATCTGCCATTTTAAGAACTCCCTCAAAATTTGCAATGTTAACACCAAGTTCTCTTATTTCCTCTTCATTTACATAAGGGTCATATCCAATAACCTTCATACCTATCCCTTTTGCTAATTTTGCAACATGTTTTCCAATTCTACCAAGTCCAATTATACCAAGTGTCTTTCCATACAGTTCTGTTCCAATAAATTTTTTCTTTTCCCATTTTCCATTTTTTAATGTTTGATTTGCAATTGGTATATTTCTTGCAAGAGAAAAAATAAGACCTATTGCATGTTCTGCTGCAGAAATAGTATTCCCTTCTGGAGCATTCATAACTATAATACCATAAAGAGTGGCTACATTTATATCTATGTTATCAAGACCTACACCTGCTCTCCCAATTATTTTAAGATTTTCACCTTTTTCTATTACCTCCTTTGTTACTTTTGTTCCACTCCTTACGATTAAAACATCATAAGGAGAAATTATATTTACCAACTCCTCTGTTGATATTTTCCCAACTTCATCAACTTGAAAACCTTCTTTAATTAATATTTCTTTCCCTTCTTTTTCAAATGGTTCTGTTATTAAAATTCTCACTTCTTTCATCTTTTCCTCTTTCTTTTTTATTTTATTCTTTTTTTTTATTCCTGTCAAAAATACCTCATTAAATGTGAGAAAAAGTTGACTTGTTTGAAAATTGTAAAAAATTGAAGTATAATTAATAAATAGAAAATGGATAGCCGGGGTGGCGGAAAGGAAGACGCAACGGACTTAAAATCCGTTGGGAGCTTGCTCCCGTGAGGGTTCGACTCCCTCTCCCGGCATTTTTTTTATAAAGAACCCGAAACGGGAGAAAGGGTGCAGGGGAAGGTATCGTCCCCTGCGTTTTTCGTATTGGGGGGAGGACTATATCAGGAGGGGGAAGCACCCCCTCCTGAGGAGCGAAGCGACCCGTGAGGGTTCGACTCCCTCTCCCGGCATTTTTTTGTTTTTTAACATAGTTTTAAGTATGCATTAAATAGAACTTTATAATATTTCAAAAATCTTTCAGGTTCAGGATTATATAAAATTTCAGCAAGACAGAAGTTATTAAAATTTATACTTTTAAGTAATTTGAATAACTCAAGCCAAGGATAATTATTACAAAGTTCATTTATATGGACTATATCAATTTTATCTTTTAGTAGATTAAAATTTTTCTCTATAGAACCATTTTCATCTAAATCTGTCATATTTGAATTCCAACATATATATAAATTCGGATGGTCAGCAATATCTATAATTTGTTTTATATATACTGGATTTGCTATTTCTTTTCCATGAACTTCAAGTCGTATTTTTATTCCATAATCAGATGCAAAAGATGAAACTTCTCTTAATGATTTACCTATCTGTTCAATTGTTTTTTCTTTTGGAACTCCTTCAGGGAAACCATTTGGTCTTACTTTTATTCCTTCTGCTCCTACATCTTTTGCTAAAATTACATATTCTTTTGTTCCTTCAATATTTTTCCTTAAAACTTCTTTATCTGGACTGTGATATTCAAAACAGGTTCCAAGTCCAACCAGTTTTACTTTTGAATTCTCAAATTTTTTCTTTACTTGGTCTCTTTGACTTTTTGTTAGATTTGATTCTACATTATGTTTATGCTGTGTTCTCAATTCAACTCCTTCATATCCAAGTTCTTCACACTTTTTAATAATAGTATCTAAATCCCATTCAGCAGCAATCATATAAGTTACAAATCCAAGTTTCATTTTTCCCCCCTTATTTAAATTCAACTATTTTTTCTTTTTCTATTGACTCAACTATTTTTTCTATTATTTTTACATTATTAAGTCCATCTTCAGGTGATATAATAGGTTTTTTATTTTCATAAATAGAATCAATAAAATGTTGAATAGGCAAAGAAGCAAATCCAAAAGGTTTTTTATCAATACTTATGTATCCTGGAATAAAAGGGAAAAATATCTCTTTTTTTATATCTGATGAAATCTTACAGGTAAACTCATTAAAATCAACTATTAAACGACCTTTACTACCTTCAAGTTTAAAATAAAAATCAACTATGGATGGCCATGATTCTGGGATAATCCATGATGTCTCAGTTGTCGCATAAAATTTACCAAAATCTAAAATGGCAGTTACTGAATCGTAAGTATCTACTTTATAACTTGACAAAACTCCTTTTTTACCTATTGCAAATATTTTTTCCGGTAAAGAGTTGGCAAACCAGCAGATAAGGTCAACAGTATGGGGGAATAAAAACCAATGAGGTCCAGACTTTCCAGACCAAGTAAACCATTTTAAAGGAACATCTATTCTATCACTTAATCTTGTATAAATGAATGAGATATCTCCAACTTCTCCTTTATCAAAATTTTCTTTTATCTGAACAAAATAGGGATTAAATCTATTATGAAAATCAGTCATTAAAATTTTATTATGTTTTTTTGCTTCATTTACCATGCTTTCAGCATCTTTTACACTTGTTGCCATTGGTTTTTCTACAAGAACATTTTTCCCATTTTTAAGCATCTCAATAACAATATCTTTATGGACAAAATCAGGAGTAGCAACAGAGACTGCTTCTATTTCTTTGTCTTCGGCAATTTCTTTATAATCTGTTGTATATTTTACACTATACTTTTTACTCATTTCTTTTGCTCTTTCTTCATTTATATCACATATTTTTACAAGTTCAGATTTTAGGTATGTTTTATATGTATGGACATGAATCTCACCAAAGATACCAACTCCTACAACTGCACATTTAACTTTTTTCATTTTTCTCCTCCTATTTATTATTTTTAAAATAAACTTTTTGAAGTTCTATGTCTACCTTTTAATCTGTAAGTTGCCAAGCATTATTAATATTAACATAATTTAATTTTTCTCTCAATTTTAAAGGATTTGTTAACTTCGTAAGTTGACATTTGACACACTAAAGGATTTTACGAAAGTTGATTTTTGTATAAATTTTTGTTAAAATATAATAAAAAGTATGGGTTACTTCCAAGGACGGTCCTTGGAAATTCTTTTTGACAGAAATTGATTTATGAGTTAAGATATAAAATAAAAGGAGAAAAATGTATATATTATTATTAATATTTCATATTTTGGTTTCTATATTTTTAGTTATGGCTGTTTTAATTCAAAGTGGTAAAGGTTCTTCAATGGCTAATATTTTTGGAGGAGGAGGGATGGAGACAGTTTTTGGTGCTGAAACTCCTGCAATAATGAATAGAATCACTGCTTTTTTAGCAATTATGTTTATTATTACATCTTTACTACTTGCTATAATTCCTGGAAAACTTACAACAAGAAGTATTTTAAAAGAGGAATTAAATAAACCAAAAAAAGTTCTTCCTTTACCTTCTACTCCTCCTTCAAATAATTGATAAAAATGGATAAATTGGTCAAATTGCCTAAAAAAGGTAAACTTATTGTTGTTGGTGATACTCATGGAGATTTTGATACAACAAGAATAATA
>JAMWCO010000004.1 GCA_023818785.1 Candidatus Omnitrophota bacterium | reverse complement strand
CAATTCTCCTTTATTATTCAATACTGCTACTTGCATATTCTTTCTATGCAAGTCCACTCCAATATGATATAATCTTTTCATGCTACCCTCCTTTCTTTGTTTTGGGATAGATTGATTTTACATCAATCTAAGCCCTTGAGGGTAGCCTTTTCATAATATCATTAATTTTTCTACACGAAAACCTTTCCCTTCTCTTTCTTACCCTAAAATACCACTTTTAACTCCCTTATAAAATTTTCTTAAAGGTAGATATTTTCGTATAGATTTTTTAATGAGGCAATTCGTTTACTTGATAAAATTAAACAATATAGTAAAATAGAATAAAAGGAGGAGGAAAAATGAAAAATAAAGTTTTATTAGTTGGATTAATTATTGGGTTGCTTGGATGTGCAGTAGTTAATGTTTATGTTACATTCCCTGAAGAGAAAGTTAAAAAGGCAGCAGAAGAGTTACTCGCTCCAAGTTCAAAGCAACCACAGAGTTTTTTAAATAATCTCTTTACAAAAAATTTATATGCTGAAGAAGTAGTTGTAACAAAGGATTTGAAAACAGATTCTCCAAAAATAAGTCAGGCAAAAGAAAAGATGAATACCTGGAGGGATAAACTTGATGAATTTAAAAAACAAGGATATATTGGAGAAACGAATGATTTTAAAATTGTGATTAAAGAAATGCCAAAGGATTCTGAAGTGTTAAGAGAAGTAAGAAAGATAATTGATGATGAAAATAGGCAAAGAGAAATAATGATAAAGGAACTTTTAAAAATAAATAATGCTGCTCCTACTGAAGAACAAAAATTTAGAAGAATATTTGCACAAGTTGCACAAAAATACTCACCACAAAATTCATGGATACAATTATCTGATGGTTCCTGGACAAGAAAAAAATGAGTAAATATTTGTTAACTGGATGTGAAGCAAGTGCAGAAGCAGCAATCCATGCTGGATGTAAATTTTATGCAGGATATCCTATAACTCCACAAAATAGATTTCCAGAATATATGAGTAAAAGATTGCCAGAAGAGGGAGGAATTTTTATTCAGGCAGAGAGTGAAATTTCTGCTATAAATATGGTTTTTGGAGCAAGTGTATGCGGTTTTCGTGCTTTAACTTCTTCTTCATCCCCTGGTATTTCTTTAAAACAGGAAGGGATATCATATCTTGCTGGATGCCAATTGCCTGCTGTTATTATTAATATGAATAGAGGAGGACCAGGGCTTGGAGATGTTACTCCTTCTCAAAGTGATTATTTTCAGGCAACAAGAGGAGGAGGACATGGTGATTATAGAACTATAGTACTTGCTCCATGGACAGTTCAGGAACTTTATGATTTAACATATATTGCATTTGATATTGCTGATAAATATAGGAATCCTGTTTTAATCCTTGCAGATGGAGTTCTTGCTCAAATTATGGAATCAGTTAAATTTAAAAAAAAGAAAAAGAAATTACCTATTAAAAAATGGGCTTTAACTGGATGTAAAGGGAGAAAACCAAATTCAATAAAATCATTATTTTTAACTCCTGGAGTTCTTGAAAAACATAACTGGAAATTATATAAAAAGTATAAAAAAATTGAGGAAAAAGAAATAAGATATGAAAAATATTTTTGCGATGATGTAGATAATATAATTGTAAGTTTTGGAACTTGTGCAAGGATATGTTATGAAAGCGTAAAGATTTTAAGAAAAGAAGGATTTAAAATTGGGCTTTTTAGGCCAATAACTTTATGGCCATTTCCATATAAACAACTTCAAAAAGAAATTGAAAAGATAAAAAAAATATTTGTTGTTGAAATGAATCTTGGACAAATGATAGATGATGTAAAAATTTCAAATATAAAAAATTTACCAATTTATTTTTATGGAAGACCAGGAGGAGGGGTTCCTACATCTGAAGAAATATCAAACTTTATTATCTCTTGCATTAAAGGTAGAAAGGAGGATTTATGAAGTCCATTTATAAAAAACCAGAGAGTTTAAAGGAAGAGATTACTATTTATTGTCCTGGGTGTGGTCATGGAATAATTCATAGATTGATTGCAGAAGTTATTGATGAGTTGAATATTAGAGAAAAAACAATAGGTGTTGCTCCTGTTGGTTGCGCAGTTTTAGCATACGATTATTTTAATTTTGATGTAACTGAATCAGCACATGGAAGAGCACCAGCAGTAGCAACAGCAATAAAACGACTTTTACCAGATAGGATTGTATTTACATATCAAGGAGATGGAGACCTTGCAGCAATAGGAACAGCAGAAATAATTCATTCAGCAGCAAGAGGAGAAAATATAACAGTTATTTTTGTTAATAATGCTGTCTATGGAATGACAAAAGGACAGATGGCTCCAACAACTTTACCAGGGATGAAAACAACAACTACAATTGATGGTAGAGATGTAAAATGTCATGGTTATCCATTAAAAGTATGTGAATTATTATCTCAGATAGATGGTGTTAGTTATCTTGAAAGAACATCTATTGATTCAGTACAAAATATAATAAAAACAAAAGCATCAATAAAGAAAAGTTTTTTATATCAAATTGAAAATAATGGTTTTTCTTTAATTGAAATTTTATCTCCATGTCCTGTTAACTGGAAAATGTCACCAAAAGATTCAATGAATTGGATAAGAGATGTTATGAGTAAATATTTTGTTTGTGGGATTTATAAAGATAAAGGAGTCAAATAATGTTCTTTCTACCTTTTTCTATAATTTTGCTTTTGATATTTTTTATTTTACTTTTTCCAATATTCTTATTTATTATCCATATAGAGATTATAAAAATTGCTTTAAGTAAACTTGGGCTTTCTCCAGCAACTGCCTTTTTAATTCTGATATTTTCTCTTATTGGAAGTGGAATTAATATACCTATCTATACAAAAGAAGCAACAATTTTCCCATCATATAGAGATTTATTCTTTTTATTTCATCCCTTTGGATTACCAAAATTACAGACAGAACAGGTTATTGCTATTAATGTAGGTGGAGCAATAATCCCAATTTTATTATGTATTTATTTATTACCAAAAGCACCAGGACTTCCAACTCTATTTGCAACTATTATTTCAACTATTATTTGTTTTAAATTATCAAAAATTATTCCAGGTATTGGAATTACAATCCCTGCTTTAATTCCTCCAGTTGTAAGTGTTTTACTTGCTTTTTTACTCTCGCCCACAAATAAAATACCAGTTGCTTATATTTCAGGGGTCCTTGGTGTTTTAATTGGTGCTGACTTACTCAATTTACCGAATTTACCCCCTTATCCAGGAGTTATGAGTATTGGAGGGGCAGGTGTTTATGATGGGATTTTTCTTGTTGGTATAATTTCTGTTTTGCTTGCATAAAATGGAAAAGAATTCTTTAAAGTATTGGAGAGAAGAAGAAAAACCAAGAGAAAAACTTATAAAATATGGAGAACATAATTTAACAGATACAGAATTGCTTGCTATTTTATTAAGAAGTGGAACAAAAGGACAAACAGCAATTGATCTTGCGAGAAAAATAATTGATAGGTTTGGTTCTTTTCGTAATATGAGTCATACAAGTTTAAATAATTTTAAAGAGATAAAAGGGCTTGGTATAGCAAAGATATGTCAGATAAAAGCAGCAATTGAAATAGGGAGAAGAATGGCAGAAAAAGAATTGATTGAAAAGGGGAAATCATTAACATCACCTGAGCAAGTTGTAAAATATATAATGCCCAGGATGAGGGATTTAAAAAAGGAAGTTTTTAAAGTTATACATCTTGATTCTAAAAATAGACCCATAGAAATAAGGGAGATAGAAGAAGGGACAGTAAATCAGGCAAATCCAATTATAAGAGAAATTTTTTATAAAGCAATAGAAAATTTTATCCCTTCAATAATATGTGTTCATAATCATCCATCAGGAGACCCAAATCCAAGTAAAGAAGATATTGAATTTACAGAAAAACTTAAACAAGCAGGAGAGATACTCGGTATAAATATTTTAGACCATATAATAATTGGAGACAATATATTTTATAGTTTTGCTTCTGGGAAAATAATTCAAATTAAATAAAAATTTATTCAAATTTTTACAATCTCTTATATACAAATCCTCAAACTTATATTTTGTAAACTCGTATTTCATAGATATATATGGAATTACTGCCATTTGTTGATAAAAATTCCAGTTTAATTTTTCTTGATTTTACATCTTTGAATTTAAGTTTTAAGAAATATTTAGTATTATCTTTTACATTATAAATTTCCTCCCATCCATTATCTCTTTCTATATAAATTTTAAAATCCTTTGGAATGTTTGGTGGCACAAAGAAAGGAGGTATATTTGTATATTCTTTTTCAATGCAAGAATCAAAGATAAATTGGATAAAATTGAATTCTTTTTCATTACAAAAATCTATTTCTATAATCTGTGGTAAGCCTTTATTTGATATCCATACATTTGTCCATTTTTCAGGTCTTGATACACCATTTATTATATTTTCTGGACAAAAAGGATAAATCTCTGGTTCTATTTCAAAATATAAATTTTTAATCTCCTGCCATATTAAAAATCTCCATATTTTCCCTGGTTTGGTTATCATACTTGCTCCTGGGAATGTTTCATCAGTAGTTTTTAAAATTACATCTTCATTCTTATCAAAATAAAACCAGTATATACCTTTCTCAAACTCTTTATTTATATCAATAACAATTCCTTTTTGATTTTTTTTGACCTCAATTTCTCTAAATAAAATATCATTTTCTGATTTAAAATCCCATAAGTCATAAGAACTTCTTAAATGGAATTTTAAAACTGTATCATTTTCAATCTTACCTTTAAATTTAATTTTTTCAATCTTCCCAATAAGAGGTAATTTTTGTCCAATTGGTATATCAAGTTTAATTTCTCCATTTATTTTTTCAAATTCTAATGGTTTTTCAGATGATGAGAGAATAACTGCATTTTTACATAAATCATCTTTATCTTCATTTTTTACATCAGGGATAAAACAACTTTCTCTTAATAAAATTTGTTGTAATTCTTTATAATATTTTTTTTCATAGATTTGTCTTGGATTACAATTATATTTTTTACATAAATAAACTGCAGAACCTGCTGCTTGTCCAATTAATGAACAGGTCCCCATTAATCTTGTTGTCCCAAGAGCAACATGGCTAACACTTATATTTCTTCCTGCAAAAAGTAAATTACTTATATTCTTTGAGTATATACATCTATAAGGAATTTGATAAATATATACATACCTTTTATCCATCTCTTCAATTTCTCCACTACAAGTAGGTTCTGGATACTTGTCTTTTGCAAGAATTCCTCCAGGGGTATGTAAATCAATATACCATCCACCATAAGCAATTGCATCTTCAAATTTTTTCCTTTCTTTAATATCATTTTCATTTAAAATATAATCGCTAATAAATCTTCTTGATTCCCTTTTACCAGGAAGCATACCAACCCATTCAATAACATAATTTTTAAATCTTTCTTTGTGATGGTTACTATTTTTTAAATGAGCCCACACACCAAAAACATGAGAAAGTAAATTATGTTTTATTTCCTCATTATCATAAATAGTATCAAAAGGAAAACCAATCTCTATCCACCAGTATCCAGGTAAAGACTCATGATATCTTAATTTCAAACATATATCATCTTCTTTATATTTAATTGCCCATGGTGGAGGAGTATATTCTGTTGGACTACCTATATCCCTTATAAGAAATAATAATGAGTTCCCCATAATACCCATATCTTCTTTTTCTGGAGCAAGAGATTCACCAAATTCATATTTACTTTCTCTCCCAATTCTAAATTCAGCACCAGAACTAAATCCAACAACTCCATCTCCTGTCGCATCAATAAACCAGTCACCATAAATTATAAATTCTTTTTCACTACCAAGTTGAACACAATAAACACCTTCAATTATATCTTTTTTCTTCATAATTGCTTTCCTTATAGATGTATTTAAATAAATTTCAACTCCTTCATTCTTTAAAAACTCATATAAAACAATATCAAGTATTCCATTACTCCAAGTTGTTAAATGATATTCAAAATTCCTTTTTCTATCCTCAAGAAAAATCTCATTTATTATTCCTGTTTCTCTTGCCCATGCATTACAAGCACAAGCACCACCAATATTTACTCTTATTTCAGAACTTGCATTTCCACCAAAAACTGGTCTATCCTGAATTATACAAGTAGATAATCCAAGACGCCTACCAGATATTGCTGCACAAACTCCTGCAAGTCCTCCACCACATATAACAAGTTCATATTTATTCATCTTCTGCTCCTTTTTAAATTTGTTGAATATATTTTGATATTGACTTACCTATATAATATCCAAATTCTCTTGAATTCTTTTCATTTATTATCTCTTTTCCACATTTTGAATATGGGAATTCAATTGAACAAGAAAATTTTGTGGGGAAATTTTTTGCAATATAATATGAACAGGATTTATCTTCTCCTTCTTCCTTATTATTCCATCCTTTACCAAATGGTAAATTGTCTTTAATAGAAAATTTAAGTTTGCTTTTGTTTGTCTCTTCAAGTATTTGTGAGAATATTCTAACTTCTTTTACTTTAAAAGGTGGTTCAACAATATAAATTTTTTCTTCATCAATATATGGACAATGAAAATCAATAGATAGTATAAATTTTTTATTCCATTTTGAGATTTCTTTAATTAATGCTCTTGTAGAGGAATAAATAGGTGATTCTGTATAATCTCTATTATGGTCGTGTGGAATAGAATTTTTTCCTTGCCTTCCTTCCTCAACACCATCTTTATCAATAAATGGGATTATATGAAAATCAATATATTTTTGAAGAAATTTACTATCTATATTTTTATCAAACCAGAAATTTATTATCCCTTCTAATAAAAAATTAGCCATTGTTTCACAGGCATGATGTCTTGCAGTTAATAAAACTTTAAATTTACTTTTTCCTGATTTTAATATAAGATGCTCAACTTCTCTCCTATTTTCAGAAATAGTAAGGATTCTCCTCTCAACTTTTGGAAATTTCTTCAAAAATTTTTTCAAGTCATACTCAACATAAGGGATACAGAAAGAAAAATATGCTGTATTTATAAAATCTGAGAATTTATAAGAAAATGAGTTCTCTTTTTTATTTATATTTTCTCTTCCAAGCCATTTCCATTTTTTTCTATTTCTACTAAAACAGACTCCCATAGAACCAAACACATTTCCATCTGTAAAATAAAATTTTATTTTTTTACCTCTTACATTTCTTATTCTGAAACACCAATAAAACCACCATTCCCTGGTAAAAGAAAGGTCTTGTCTAATTTTAACAAAATCTTCTCCTATTTCATCAACTATAATATTTCCTCCTGGAAAATCTTTATCAATAATAAACATTTTTCGTATACTAACTAATATTTCTTTAAATATGTCCCAATTCTTCCTGAAATACTGACAAATAAGATATACCAATTAAATTTAAAGTTTTATGGTATTATAAAACAAAAAAAAATTAAGTCAAGAAAACGAATTGCCTCATTAAAAAATCTATACGAAAATATCCACCTCTAAGAAAATTTTATAAGGGAGTTAAAAGTTTAGATAAGTTTGTGAAGAAATTTGGGGATTGGGATGAGAAAAGTAAATTGGGAAAAGATTTTGGTGTAGAAAAATTAATGAAACAACAGGCTTTTTAATTTTTCGGAGGACCGTCCTTGGAAATAAGATGCAGAAAAATACCTTATGAGAAATTAAATTTTTTCAATGTCATTAGGAGTTTGTAAACTTACAAAAAAATTTGACAAACTTCTTGACTTTTTATTTTAGATTTAATAAAATAAAAAATTAAAATAGGAGGAAAAAAATGGAAAAAGTTAGAGTTGGAATAATTGGAGTTGGAGGGATGGGTTATGCACATTGTAAAAGCGTAAAATCAATACAAGAGACAGAACTGACATGTGTATCCGATGTTGATGAAAATGTTGCAAGAGAAAGAGGAGAGGAATTTAAAGTAAAATATTTTACTGATTATAAGGATTTAATAAAAAGTGGTTTATGTGATGCAGTAATAGTTGCTACACCTCACTGGTTTCATCCTGAAATAAGTATTTTTGCTTTTGAAAATGGATTACATGTTTTAAGTGAAAAACCAATTGCAGTTAAAGTTTCAGATGCAGATAAAATGATAGAAGCAGCAAAGAAATCAGGGAAAGTTTTTTCTATTATGTTTCAAAGAAGGACAGAACCATTATTTAAAAAAGCAAAAGATATTGTTAAAAGTGGTTTACTTGGTGGAATTCAAAAAAGTGTTTGTATAGATCCATGGTATAGGTCCCAGGCATATTATGATAGCGGAACATGGAGAGCAACATGGATTGGAGAAGGTGGAGGAGTTTTAATAAATCAAGCACCCCATACTATAGACCTATTCACTCAACTTGCAGGACTCCCTAAAAAGATTGAGGCAAAAACAAGGACAAAATTACATGATATAGAAGTAGAAGATGAAGTTAGTGCAGTTTTAGAATATGAAAATGGAGCATTAGGTTGGTATTACACTTCTACATGTGAACCAGTTGGACCTTTCCATCTTGAAATAACTGGTGATAAAGGAAAACTTATAATTATAGGACATAGTTTAACTTTCTATTCTTTTGAAAGTCCAATTTCAGAATTTACAAAAAAAGCACCAGATATGTGGGCATCTTTAAGGTATACAGAAGAAAAGATTGAGATTAGTTCAAATGTTGAAACAGGACATGCTGTAATAATAAGAAATTTTGCAAGAAAAATTTTATATGGAGAAGAGTTGATTGTTAAAGGAGAAGAAGGATTAAATAGTGTTGAATTTATAAATGCTTGTATTCTTTCTGGAAAGAAAAATAAGCCAGTAGAGATTCCAGTTGATAGAAGAGAATATGATGATTTAATGGAAGAATTAAAAAAGACATCAAAACCAAAGAAAGTTGTAAAGGTTCAAAGGGTAACTGATCCTAATATTGCGAAAAAAATTAAATAATTTAAATCCACCTTCTTTCATGCATTGCTTCAATTAAAAATTTAACTGCTAAAATTGTTGCTGTTTGACGATAAGTTATATTTAGTTTTTCTTTCATCTCTTTAATTTTATAAAAACATTTTGTTATTTTCTTATCAATTTCATTAAAAGTGTCTTCTTTTTCTGTCTGATTACCTGATTTTGCATTTCTCCATTCTATATAAGAAGCAATTACACCTCCAGAATTACATAAAAAATCAGGTAATATTTCAATACCTTTATTTTTGAGAATCTCATCACCTTCTTCAGTTACAGGGTCATTTGCTCCCTCTATTATAACTTTACATTTTATATTATTAGCATTTTCTTTATTAATTACACTCTCAGTAGCACATGGGATTAAAACATCTATTTCCATTTCAAGTAGTTCTTTATTTGTAATTTTTTCACCTTCAGGATAATCAGAGATTGTTATATCTTTTGTAGGAGCATATTTAAAAAGTTTTTCAATATCAAAACCATTTTCATTATAAATACCTCCATTTATATCTGAAACTGCAATTATTTTAGCACCCCATTTATAAAGAAAATATGATGTCCATCTTCCAACATTTCCAAAACCTTGTATTGCAATTTTAATATTTTTCAAATCTTCCTTCATAATATCATTAACATATAATTTTGTTGAAGTCGCAACTGATCTACCTGTCGCTTCTAATCTACCAGGAAGACCTCCTATCTTTACAGGTTTCCCTGTAACACATTCCGGAATATGAAGTTCTCCATAAATTACCGCCATATCAAACTGGTCTGTCCCAAAGTCTGGAGCAGGAATATAATGACCTGCAACAAGTTCTTCCCTTATCATATGAACATATTCTTTAAAAATTGCAATCCTTGTAAATTCATCAATATCTTTATTATCTGGAAGTTTAATACCAGATTTCCCACCACCAAAAGGAAGTTCAGTTAAAGCATTTTTATATGTCATTATTTTAGCAAGCCGTCTTGTTTCTTCTAAAGAAACATTAGGAGCCATTCTTATCCCACCCTTCGCAGGTCCTAAAACAACATTATGGTAAACAACATAGGCATCACAAAAGACAATTTCATTATCTTTTGTTTTAAAATTAACAGAAAAACTTATTTCTTTCTCATTTTTTTCAAGTAACATTTCTGAAGCAGGTGAAATATCAATAAAATTTCTAATTTCTTCAAGTTTAACAATAGCCACTTTTTCCTCCTTTTTTACATTTTTGTAAATTTATCACAAAATTTTAAAATTAGCAAATTTGACTTTCCATATTTAAAGTATATAATAATTTTTATGATTAAAAAATTTCAATTTTTATGTAAACCAGAAGTGATTTATGGTGCAAACTCTATTTCTTCTTTACCATCCATAGTCAAATCTCTTAATTGTAAAAATCTTCTAATTGTTGTGGATAAAACTTTCTCAAAAACAATATTTTTTTCTGACATATTGAAGATTTTACAAAAGGAAAATATAAAATTTTTTATTTTTGACAAAATTGAAGTAGAGCCAGATACAGAAATAGGAAATGAATGTGGTAAATTTGCAAAGAAAAACAAATGTGATGTTGTATGTGGAATAGGTGGAGGAAGTGTTCTTGATACTGCAAAGGCAGCAAGTATATTAATAACAAATGATGGATATATAGAAGATTATCAAGGACTAAACAAAGTTCCAAAACCAGGTGTACCAAAAATTATGATACCAACAACTGCTGGAACTGGAAGCGAAGTAACATATACTGCTGTTTTTATAAGAAAGGATTTAAAAAGAAAAGGGGGGATTAATAGTCCTTATTTATATCCTGATTATGCCATTCTTGACCCTGTTTTAACAATTCCTTTACCACCTGATGTAACTGCTTCTACTGGTCTTGATGCTTTTTGTCATGCAATTGAAAGTTATATATCAAGGAAAGCAAATTTCCTTACAGAAATTATATCACTTAGTTCTATGAGATTAATCTGGAACAATATTTATAAAGTTTATATAGAAGGAGAGGATATTAAAGCAAGAGAAAATATGTTATATGGAAGTTTTTTAGGTGGTATTGGGCTTGCTAATGCAGGAGTTACTGCTGTTCATTCAATGTCATATCCTCTTGGTGGTAGATATGGTATACCCCATGGAGTTGGAAATGCGATGCTACTTCCTTATGTTCTTGATTCTGACATTGAAAATGATAAATCCTTTACTATAAAAAGTAAATTTGCAAATATAATAGATTATGTTATGCCTCAATATAAAGATAAAAGTGAAGATTTTAAATCACACCTACTTATAAAAGAAATTAAAAAATTAAATGAGAAACTTAATATACCGAGATTAAGGAATTTTAATATTCAATTTGAAACTTTTAATCAACTTGCTGAAGAAGCATTACAGGTTCAAGTTCCTATTGAAAATAATCCATACCCAATCACAAAAGAACATATAATACAAATATATAAAAATGCTTATTAATAAGGTATAATAAATAAAAAAGGAGAAAGTATGAATGGCATAATTGTTGCAAGTTTAATTTTAGGATTTTTGAGTGTTCTTCTTGGATTTTTAAGTTTATATTTATCCCATTATTTTACTAAAAGAACAGAAATATTGATAAAAACAGAAGATGAGAGAGCAAAACAACTTATTGAAGGAGTAAATCAAAGGAGCCAAGAACTTATAGAAAGAGGGGATAGAAGGATTGAAAAATTGATTGAAGAAGGAAACCAAAGAACACAACAAATGATTGAAGAAATGAGAAAGGATACACAACAAATTTTAAATTATATTGCTACATTAATTTCAGCAGAAGCATCAAAAACAAGAGAATTATTGAAATTTAAATAAAAAATTGTATAAATATAGACAACCAGATTTACTTAAAGGTCGATTATTATTACCACATTTTGGGGAAACAATACAAGAAGGGCAACCCATTTCACATTTACAATTTAAAACTGACTGGTAAGCAATTTCAATTATTCTATCTATTCTTTCAAATCCAATTTTTGTAATTCCTAATCCTCCTGGATAACCATCATATATAAAAATTGTTGCCTTTTCTGTATCTTGATGAAATGGAAAGGAATATCCACCAATATCAAATCTATCACATGTAACAACAAGTGGGAAAATCCCTATCATTGAATGTTCTAAAGCATGAATACTTCCTGGAAAATCAAATTTTTTCTCTTTCATTTCATAAACAACCTTTTCAGGGATTTCAATCCACAATGATTGTGTCTTAAATTTCTGTGAAGGTAAACTTAACATATATGTCCCTATCAATGTTTTATCTCTTTCTCTCCTTTTCTCATAACTTACAACCTGTTTTGTAACTTCTATCTCTCCAAATTTTATTTCAAATTCTTTCCCTTTCTCTTTTTCAATATTTAAAATATCAATTTTTTCCCACCAGTTTGGTTGAGTATAATAATCACCATAATTTTTTTCAACAACTACCATCTTATTTTCAAAATTTATAAAAATAACCTGGTATTTTTTCCCTTTATGTAAATAGATTGCTCCTGGATAACATTCAAAAAAGAGTTTATCTTCTTCTATTTCTTCTACTTGTTTTTCTTCATCTATATCAAATATTGAATAAATATCTCCTATACTTCTTAAGTTTAAATTCCAGTGTATTGGTCTTCCTGAATAAAAATATCTATTATCTTTTGTTTTTGAAAATTTTTCTTTTTCAATTATTCTGACCAATATATCTCCATAAATTTTTCTATCATTTTCTAAACTAATTGGATACTCATAAGAAGCACATTTCAAATGGTTACTTGCTATTATTTCATTTTCAAAATTTATTATTACATCTTCAAATTGCCTACTTATAAATTCATCTGGATTCCTTATAAAATATTGGTCAAGAGCATCTTCAAGTGGCATAAAAATAACAAGACCTTCTCTTTTCCTTCCAACCCTTCCAATTCTCTGCCAAGTGCTTATTATTGTTCCTGGATAACCAAATAAAATACAATTATCAAGGTATCCAACATCAATCCCAAGTTCAAGAGCACTTGTTGATATCACTCCTTTAAGTTGTCCAGTAAATAACTTTTTTTCTATTTCTCTTCTTTCCTCAGGTAAGTACCCTGCTCTATATGAAGATACTAAATTTTCTATTTTTCTATCATTTTTAATAGCCAATAGTTGTAATAATTCTGCTGATTTTCTACTGTTTGTAAATAGGATTGTTGATAGCCCATAATTTATACTCTCTTTTAAAAGATTGATTGCCTGCATATAATATGATTCAAATTGTGAATTCCAAAATATTATGTATTTTTTAGGCAATGGAGAAGAACTCTGACAAACTGTAGAAAACTTAACTCCAACAAATTCTTCAGCAAATCTTTCTGGTTGATTTATTGTTGCAGAAAGTAGAATAAACTGTGGATTACTTTGATATAGATTACAGATTCTTCTTAATCTTCTTATTACATGAGAAACATTGCTTCCAAAAATTCCTCTATATGTGTGAATTTCATCAATAACTATAAATCTTAATTTTGAAAAAAAACTTCTCCATTTTTCATGGAAAGGTAAAATTCCTATATGTAGCATATCTGGATTTGTTAAAAGTATATTTGGTAAATTTGCTCTTATCTTTTTTCTTATATCTTCTGGTGTATCTCCATCATAAATTTCACATTTTACATCAAATTCTTTTAAATTTTTTAATTGGTCCTGCGTTAATGCTTTTGTTGGGAAAATATAAAGGGATTTAATATCTGAATTTTTTAAAATCTCATTAATAATAAAAATATTGTAAATGAGTGTTTTCCCACTCCCTGTTGGTGTTGTAACTATAATATTTTCACCTTCATTTAATTTTTCTAATGCTCCTTTTTGATGTAAATAAATCCCAGCAATTGCTTTATTTTTCAATTTCTCTTTTAATGGTGGTAGGATAAAATCTGGCAAAGGATAAAATTGTCCTCCTCTTTCTTTTATCTCAATTACCTTTACAACATTTTCTTTATATTTTCTTATTAACTCTTCAACAAACTTCCTGATATCCTTCCCCATAATTTATATCTTATAACAAAAACCAAAAATTAACCAAATTTGGAAGAAATAAAAATATGTGTAAAAATAAATCTGAAGAAAATGGGAATAAGTAAGTTGATTACCATGCCTGTCTCAACTACACCACACTTTCTTTAAGGCTACTCTGAAGATAGAAATAAACCCAAACCTTGACAGAAGGTTCAGAGGTAGGGAGGAAGTAGTAATTGCAGTAGATAGTACAGGAATAAAAGTGACAAACAGAGGGAAAAGGAGGAATGATTACATCAAGGTTCATGTGTCAGTGGATATCAAGACGAAGCAGGTGGTTTCAGTAGAAATTTTTAATGAAGTAATTTTTTTGTCCAATAAGAATAAAGAATATTCCGGACCAATCAACCATAAACAGATTTTTAAATAGTTTTGATGACCAATCGGTTAGTGACCTGGAGATAATATTTGATGTGTTGCTGGGAAGATTGTTCTGTCGCAAAAAGGGAAAAACAGCATGACTGCTTTCCATCAAAACAGCATGAAACAGTTTCTTGCAAAATCTTGCTGACAAATTTCAGAGTAGCTTTCGTAATCAACTAGACTTTTTCTTCCCTTCATAAAAGGCGAAGCCCTGGGAAAATCCAGATTTTTTAAAACAGACTGGTGAGATAAAGGAACCGGATAACCAGAACCTGCTGGAAGACCTTCAGCATTTAATGCTTTCAGAAATTTCTCAAGCGGGATGTTTTGTCATTGTTCAGGAAAGTATCTAAAAACTACAAGATGATGAGAAAATTTCTTTTGTTCAAGATTAAATTTCATCATCTTTATCCCAGACAAGTCATACAGAAGATTAGCAAGATAATCATGATTTTTCACTATTGATTATTTGTTGCAATAATTCCATGCACTTGAGCCGCATCCTCAATTATATTCAGGTTGTATTTTTTCGCAATTTTTATGATGTTATTCATATCAGACATATTGCCTGCAAAATGAACAGGAATAATCGTTTTTGTCCTTTCAGTAATCACGCCCTCATTTTACTGGCATCTATCTGATATGTTTCTGGATCAATGCCAACAAAAACAGGAAAAGCATAATGATTCAAAATACAACTGATTGTAGCAAAAAATGAATAAGGATTTGTAATTACTTCGTCTCCGGTACCAATACCAATGGCATGGACGCATATTTCAAGCGCTGATGAGCCGCTGTTGACTGCGATACATTTTTTTCACCCTAAGAAATCTGGCAAACTATCTTTCAAATATCCCAACCCTGGATAATCTTTCTGGATTATAGCCATACATCCACTACTTGCCGCTTCTTAGAACTTCTAAAATCATTTTTTCTTCTTCCTTACCAAACTCAGACCAATTAGGAAATGGCTTTTTTCTTATAGGTTTACCACCATTTATTGCAAGTTTTGCCATTTTTTACCCCTTTTTTTTCCATATTCTCTTACATTTTCCTTTAATTTCTGTTTTAAAATAATTTGAAGGCATCATTTTAACTTTTGAATCATATTTATCTCCATTGGTCTAATAAATAAATTCTTCTATATAGTTCCTGTAGAAGGTAATACCACAAAATATATTCTTTTTCTCCTTGAGGAAATTTAGATAAATATTTCTTTGCTTGATCTATGGAAGTAGACAATTTCTTCCTATTGGTTCCAGAAAATAAAAGAGAAAGGAAAGTTTTACCATAACCACCAGTATATTTATTTAATATACCGCTGAATTCTTCTAACTGTGCATCAAATTTTGTAAAATAAGAGAAAGCAAGATAATTTAAAAACCATTCTGGATTTTTAGAAGAAACTTCTCCATGGGTAATAAGCCCACTTAAATTCAATTCCCTTGCAAGTTTTACCCCATTATATATAGACTTAACCACACATTCATGCCGTGTATTGAGAAACCATTGGCTCCCTTGATGGAAAAAACCGATTTGTTCTTTTTGAGGAAGGGAGAAAAATATTTTTTTAAATTTTTTGGTCTGTTTTATGTAATTAATTGGCGGTTTTTCAATGATTTCAGTTAGACGCCATTGAGGGATGATATATTCTGGTAAAGTTAAAAATTCTTCTATCGCTTTATCAAAAGGAGGTATGTATAAACCCACAGTAATAAGAGAACCTTTTGATTTTTTATTTATTTTTTCAATAATGGGTAAATAAACTTTAATATCTTCTGTAGAAAAAGTTTCATTTTCTCCTCTTCTTTTTTTACATTCATTACACCAGCAAATACCATAATCGCCAGTTTCTAAATTTACTCCATCTACCTGAAAATTATCAAAAAGCCAATTTATCCCTTCTAAATACCATTCTATATTTTCTTTTTTAGATGGACATAATATATCATTTCTTTTATTTCCATTTTTATCTATTCCAGATAGTCCTGGATTTTTTAAAATATGATATCGTAAATTATATTTATTTTCTCCATCATAATATATACCGCCGTAAGCACCAAGTCCAATCCCAGGAATAATTTTTATATTCTTTTTATGTGCATATTCAATAATTTTTCTTGCATAACTTATCCCTCCATGAGAATCTCTCAAAAATCCCCATATGATTAAGCCATTCAAATCCATACTTTTCATAAAATCTATAAGTAAATAATAATCCTCAAGAAATATATCAGGATTTTTATGATAGGGATTACGAGAGCCTTTTTCCTGAATAGATATATTTTTATCTGACCAGTTTGTTGAATGGTCCCATGTCCATAAAAATCTATATTTCAGTTTTTCCATTCAGGTTATTCTCCTGAAATTTTTAAAAGGCGGTATCTGCGACCTTCTATTTCAATTGTAAATTTTCCTTCTTTTTGCTCTATCTTTCCCTCATTGATTGCATCCACGATATTAACACTTTTCAAACCAAGTTGACTTAGATTAATTTCCACTTCTAAATTTCTACTCTCTTTTGATAGATTTGAAAGGCAAAGCAGAGCTTTCTCTCCCTTCTTAACCCAGAGGGCACTTATGATTTTCTCTTCAGGATTACACATAACCACTCTGTCATTCTTCCACCAGGGCAAATACAGAGCACTGGCTGCTTCAATCCAGCGCAAAGCATTATGAATCTTCGGCATAGGCTCACCTAAAAGGGAATAATCCTGCACTGCAAAAGCATTTATTGACTTCACCGAAATATTTAGTGGAATGGCGATTGATAATACTTCATTCACCTTTATGGGTGGGTCCATCCAGTTTTTATTCGTCATCTCAGAAAAAAGGCCGTATTGTTCTCCACCCAATTTCGCCATAAAATAGGCAAGATATTTCGCGTCAAACTCGCCCTGGTAGAATTGAGCTAATTCTCCACCACACCTAACATCTTCAAAACTTTCTATTGGCATAATAGCAGGTGGTGACTGGTGACTATAAATAACCCCGTCTTTCTTTCCTTCTTCATGAAACAGGGTGTACAATCTCTTGAACAACTCCCGTGTTTTTAGTATAGGAAAAGAAGAATGCAATTTCCCTTCCTTATCCTGCCAGCCACAACCATGAGGGCCATTACATTCAACAAGCGAAGCAGTAGAATCAAGAAAAACACCATCTATATCAAAATCTTTAATCAATTCCCAGCACTTATAAACAAACCAGTCAGTAAATAAAGAAGCAGGGCACTGCCGGTAGGTACTATAACCAGTATTCCTCAGGGGTATTCTTACCATTTCTTTTCCATATTCTTTCCATTCAGGTCCTTCAACACTAACTCCCCAACCTGTGTACAGAAGAACTTTTATATTTTTCTTATGACACAGATCTATCCACATTTTCAAAAGTTTCTTTCTTTCTTCGCTAAAAGTCCCTGGATAACCAAAAATTTCAGACCAGTTGAAAAATATCACTACGCTTACACCATCTTTTTCTAACCCACCTTCATCAATCCATTTCCATAATCTCTCCCATTTCCATGCATTTTTTGGGTTTTTTTGTCTTATCTCTTCTGTGACCCTTGGGAAAATCCCGGCAAACTGGTAAAAATGAATATTATGCCAATTTTCTGGTTTTGGCCTTGTGGGTGTAGGAATAAAACCAAATGAAAAATCCAGAGATTCTGAAATTTGTAAGTTTGTCTGAATAAAATTTATTCTTAAAAGTGTCTTTTCATTTTCTGGTATCACCTGTATCGCGTTTTCCTGATTTTCCAGAACCCAGTTTTTATCGCTTTCCGCAAACCACTGTATGCCAGCTTCCGAATTACCAATCCATGATGCGTAAGCAAATCTGTGATTTATTCCTTCCGGAGGGATTAGACCTGTCAGTTTTTCTGCTATTCTATCGCCTACCAGCACTTCACCACAGGTATATAATTTGGCAAACTCTTTTCTTACTGGAATTTCAAGGGAAACCATGCTTATTTTCTGTTTTTTTTGAGGAATAATTTTCATTTCAATCCAGACCATACCATCAAATTCAATTCGTTCTTCTCCCTGCAAAGTAATATTATCTGAAATAATTTTGAATTCGTACTCTGCTTTATCCCCTTTACTTACTGAATCAGAAATAAGGTTGAAAACGCTTTTCTTCCAATTTATTTTTTCTCCTTTTTCATCCTTTATTATAAGTTCCATTGGCCCGGCTAAAATGTTCTTTCCAAGTATCTCTATTTCTGGCAAAAAGGAACCTGTTTTCCATGAAAACTTCCTGCCCCAGACCTCGCAACTATCATTTTTTGCTTTTACAGGTACCCAGGGTCTTGGAACTGCAACTTTCTTTCCGATTTCATTTTTCAGCCAGATAGGTCTTTCTGGAATAATCACTGGTTCCTGATTTTCAGCCAGCACTTTCTTGCCTTCTTTCAGAGTTGCTTCCACTAAGTAAGTACCGACTAGTTCCTGAATATTAAATTCTCCTGTCACCTTTTCCTTATTTTTAATACCCTCAAAATTCTCTATATCAATAACTTTTGTACCATGAAGGAATTTCATCTCAAGAACCGCAGTATCCTTTATTTTGTTCTTTAACCTCTTCAAGTCAATCTCATAGAATATCTTACCGCTTGAAAATGGATAAGATTCCATGCTAATTGCCAAAGGTAGAGTTACCTTAAATGGTGTAAGCGCAGCCGCTAAAGTTTCTTCTCCGGTTCTTATCTGATAAAGTAGTATATAATCTCCTGGTTCATTCGGCACCGAAAACGAAAGATAACAAGAATGATTGGCAGAAACCGTTATTTCCCTATCTTCGCTTTTTACAACTGGATACAGTTTCAGGGTATTCTCAATTTCCTGATCAAGATTGCCTAGTATAGCAAAGCCCAGATCTTCTGTTAAGGCGTTCTCCACCGCTGGATAAAAATTTTCTGACAATTTATCTTGCGCCTTTCTTATTTCAAAAACATACTTTATTGTTGTTTCTTCATCAGAGAAATTTGAAATTCTAAGATTGATACCTGCTTGCTCGCCAAACCAGCCTATTTCATCCATGCATATAGCCAGCGGTTCTCCAGAAAATATCAGGTGTCCAAAATTTATGAACTTATGCCAATTTTTACCTCTGAAAGACCAGACAGCCAATCTATCAACAGGAGTTCTTTCATTTCTAACAAAATCTGCACCCCAAACTGTTCCCAGTTCAGGCGTTTTTATGCCAAAATCTTTAAAAGAAATTGCAATTTCTCCTTCCCAGCCCCAATCAGTGGTTCTTGCCTTATATTGCCAGTTCCCATTCCACGCCTTGTCTACATTGGGTTTACCTATTCCGTCCCAGAAAACTCCTTTAACATTTCCTCCAAAATCAAAACACCTGGCATGGCTGTGCTCAACATCCAGAAGCATCTCAAAAACATCATCCTGTCCTAATCCTTTATCTTTTTCCACGATATCAGCTCTCGGAGATAAGGCATTTTGCGGTCTTTCAAACTGAAAGGCAACATAGAAATTTTCTCTGTCATAAGCAAGATAAATAAAGGTTCTATCTTCTGTTTTCAAACCTGTATAATAATCGAGTAAACAAGATATTTTTGCCGCAGAAAACCATTCTTTTTTGTCAACAACTCCATCAATCATAGGGGGTATGTTTACCATTGGTACAGCAATTACTGGAAATTTTTTCCATTGTTTGACTTCACCCGACCAGACTGAAAACGAAAAACAGAATATCAAAAAAAATATCCCAGTTCGTTTCATTCTATCCTCCTTTTCTAATAGTTTTTAGTGGAGAGACAACCCATTACCAAACTTGCCTGTTGTAAGTTTCCCGCCAGATACTTCTCCACCATTACTGCCGGATATGCTGGAAATAATAGATGGACTGGTTTTACAAAGTTGTCCTTCTACAATAATTTGTTCAAAATCTTCCAGTAAAAGAGTAAATGGGTCAACTTTCAGATTGCCCAAGAATCCAAGTTCTTCAGATTTCCTTTCTATGCAGGAAATTCTCAGTTCATCAATAACCACTTCTGTCTTAACCTTCTCTGTTGTCCATCTATCACCTATAAAAATTTGGCCCCCCTTCGCTTTGCCAGTTAATGGCTTGTTTGATTTTGCTTCACTGGCTATCTTCCCATCAAGATAGAACCTGGCAGTATTTCCTTTCCATGTTAATGCTATGTGATGCCACTGGTCTTTCTTCCAATTTTGTGGCACTGCAGAAAGTCGAAAAATTTTTTCTCCAGCACAATTAAAACCCACATACCAACATGCAGAACTACCACCAGCAGGACATATATAAGAAATGGAGATAGTCCCCTTTATCTCTGGTTCAGAAAACTCAAAAAGTGGAAGAAGAATTTTATAATCTTCAGATGTTTGACATGGCTCAAAATCTAATTTTATCCACATCTCAATCGTTCCTTCCTCAAAATTTATATTCCCTTCCCCAGGATATACAATTCTTCCTCCAGCAACCAAAATTGAAGACACTAAAAACAATCCAACAAACACCATTATCTCTATTTTCCCATTCATAATCCTCCTTTCTTTCATTAAAACCCGGCGTTTTTTAATCCTGCCAGGTAGTAAAAATTTTATTAGAGACCTGGTCCAGTCTTAAATACTCGCAATGTCCATCAACAAAAAGATAGTTGGCCCCTCCATTATGAATTTCTCCTCCATAGGTCCTATATACCCCTCGTCTTGCCTCATCATTTGCTCCCCAGCCACTGAAACTGAAAAAACTATCATAATTTCCAGCCGCATAATTGAGCACATCAATAAACTCTGCAACTACTACAGTTCCACTAACCTCCCCCACTTTAGAAAGTTTTTTCTTGTATGCCATATAGTAGGCAACAGGTCCAGTGGTTATTCCTTCTATTTGAGTACTTCCACCATAAACTACATACTCTCCCCTATTGATTGAATAGGACCTTTTTCCAAGACTACTACTACTTCTTTTTACTCTATCGCTCGGACAAACAAAAACTTTCACTTCAATACCATTGTAATAATCTCTTTTTTCTCCTACATATTTCCATAAATTTTGATCCCATGAAAGTTTCCCAAAATCCCAATCAATGGCATAACATGCTGGTGGGAAATACTCATTATAGTCCTGCAAGTATTGATAAAGAGCAAGGCCAATCTGCTTGAGGTTATTCATACAAACTGCTTGCCTTGCTTTTTCTCTTGCTTTACTTAATGCTGGTAGCAACATTGCTGCTAAAATAGCAATTATTGCTACTACAACTAACAACTCTATTAAAGTGAAGCCATGTGGTTTTGAAAAGATGCTCTTTGAAAATTTTTTTCTTAACATTTTGCACCTCCTAAAAGTTTATCTATGTAATCAGAAGTTGGTAGAGAAAAAGGTCTACCAGAGCTTCTGGAAAAAGGAGTAAAATCTATATAAACAGAACCTGAGATAGAAATTACTCTATCTGTGGTTCT
>JAMWCO010000131.1 GCA_023818785.1 Candidatus Omnitrophota bacterium | reverse complement strand
CTTTTAAGTTTCTCACCAAGAACTTGTTCCAATTTATAAATAAAATTTTTTATTATTTTATCTTCCATTTTTACCATCTACCACTTGCACCAGCCCCTCCACTTGCTCCTCCACCAAATCCACCAAATCCGCTTGAAAAACTCCCACCCATTGTTGTTGATGAAAAAGATTGTGTCCCTCTTAAATAAAAAGGGATATGGTTTTTCCATTTTTTCCCATAATATTTTTTTAATCTTCTTTTTAATCTACCAAAAATAAAAATAGAAGTCAAATTTAAAATAAAAAGAAATATAAATGGAATAATCATAGATAAAATTATAAAAATTTGATAAAGATAGTTATTGCCTTTATTTAATAAAGATATAATATTAAAAGATAAAATTAATAAAGATTCTAAAATAAGTCCTAAAATCCCTAAGATACCAAAAGCAAAAAGAATACAGAAAAAATACCAGTATACTCTAAAAAAACGAGGGGGAATATTAGGCACTTCTTTTATATTAACATTTTCGCCTTTTGTAATCTTATAAATTATTTCTATAGATTCTTTTATTCCATTGTAATAATTATTTTTTCTGAAATTTGGCACAATTATATTTCTTATAATTCTTCCACAAACAGCATCAGACAAATATTTTTCAAGCCCATACCCAACCTCAATTCTTATGGCTCTTTCTTTCATTGCAACAACAATTAAAACACCATTATCTTTCTCCTTTTTTCCTATCCCCCAATTATTAAAAATTTTATTTGCAAATTCTTCAATATTTTGGCCTTCAAGAGAATTTATAATCAAAATACATATTTCATTGGTTGTTTCTCTTTCTATTTCTTTTAACTTATTTTCAATTTCGTCTTTCTCTTTTTGAGTAAGTATTTCTGCAAAATCATTTAAATAACCAATTGGCTTTAAAGAGATTAATAAAACTGGTAAAATAAACAATAGATAAAATAATTTTCTCATAAATTTATTTTAACTTAATAATTATGTAAAATAAAGCGGAGGGAATAATGATAAGAAAAAAAGAAAATATGGAAATTGAAGAAAGAGAAAAAATGAGGAATGGAGAAGGCAAGATTAAAATTTTACATTTTTTTAAGAAAGAAGAATTTAAGGCAAATATTAGATTATGTGGAAAATTAATAATAAACCCTGGTTGTTCAATAGGTTTTCACCAGCATATAGATGAAGATGAAATTTTTATAATTTTAAAAGGGGAAGGCCTTTTATTTGATGGAGAAAAGGAAGTTATTGTTGAACAAGGAGACGCAATTTTAACTGGAAATGGCGCTGGTCATTCTATAAAAAATATAGGAGAAAAAGAACTTGAAATAATTGCTTTTATTGCAAAATATTAAGTTTACTTTCCCATTTTAATAAGGTATAATTACAATTTAAAAGAAGGAGGGAAAAATGGGAAATAGAATTAAAACATATTTTCTATTTAGTATTTTAACCATAATTTTGGTATGTATTGGTGGATTTTTTGGTAAAAGTGGTTTGATAACTGCTTTGATATTTGCTTTTTTACTCAACTGGGTATCTTATTTTTTTAGTGATAAAATTATTCTAACTATGTATAGAGCAAGAGAAGTTAAGGAAAACGAACAACCATATTTACATAGGATAGTAGATCAACTTTCCCAAATCGCACAAATTCCAAAACCAAAGATTTATATAATTAATTCACAAACACCAAACGCTTTTGCGACTGGAAGAGATCCTAATAATGGAGTAGTTGCTTTAACAACAGGAATAATTGAATTACTTGACGAAAATGAACTTAAAGGAGTTATTTCTCATGAATTAAGTCATATTAAAAATAGAGATATACTTATCGCAACAATAGCAGCAACAATAGCAGGGGCGATAACCTTCCTTGCAAGAATGCTTCAATATATGGCTCTTTTGGGGTCAATGGATAGAAAAGATAGAAGAGAAGATAATATATTTGGTTTGATTGCAATCCTGCTTTTTGCTATTCTGGCACCTATTGCTGCTTTAATAATACAACTTGCCATATCCCGTTCAAGAGAATACCTTGCAGATGAACAAGGAGCAAAAATATGCGGAAATCCTTTATATCTTGCAAATGCTTTAAAAAAACTAATTGACGGAGTTAAAAAGTATCCAATGGTAAATGCTAACCCTTCTACTTCTTCTTTATTTATAGTCAATCCATTCTCTGGGAAAACATTATTAAATTTATTCTCAACTCATCCTCCAATTGAAGAAAGAATAAAAAAACTTGAAGAAATGATTATTTAATGGATAAAGGAAAAATTAAAAATTTATTAAGAGATTTTAAAAAAGGGAAGATTACAGAAGAAGAGTTTATTGAAAAGTTAAAATATTTACCTTACATAGATATTCATTTTGCTAAAATTGATACTTATAGAACTTTAAAATTCAATTTCCCTGAAGTTGTTTATGGGAAAGGCAAGACAATTCAGCAATTAAAAAGCATTATCTCAGAAATAAAAAAATTTCATTCAAATATGATTGTGACAAAAGTAGAAGAAAATCTTGCAGAAGAATTAAAAAAAGATTTTCCTGATATATTATATTTTAAAGAAGGTAAAATTTTAACTTTTAAAAAAGGGAAGAAGAGGACAAAGAAATATGTATGTGTTATAACTGCTGGAACTTCTGATATACCAATTGCAGAAGAAGCATCTATCACACTTGAAATTCTTGGGATACCTGTTAAAAGAATTTATGATGTAGGAGTTGCAGGAATTCATAGATTAATTGATAAAATAGAAATTTTAAATAAAGCAGTTTGTTTAATAGTTGTTGCAGGAATGGAAGGTGCATTACCAAGTGTAGTTGGCGGTTTAACTTGGAAACCTGTTATTGGAGTTCCTACTTCAATTGGTTATGGAGTAAATTTGAATGGAATTTCTCCTTTATTAACTATGCTTAATAGTTGTTCTCCTAATGTTGTGGTTGTTAATATAAATAATGGATTTGGTTCTGCTTTCTTTGCTTATATCTCTTTCTTTTTAAATAAATAATAAGTTGTAACTTCTCCCCTGGTTTTTTCTACAATGTTCCTTACATAATCTATCTGCTTTCTTAAAGACCTTGTTATTGCATCTGGAAACTCAAATGTTAAGAGGAAAAAATATATATCATCCATAATTTTTAAATAATCTTCTACATTTTCTGTTTCTCCCTGTCTCATTTTATCAAGAATATATCTTCTTATTTCTCCAATAGATTCTGAAAGGCCATGAAGATAACTTATAGGGTCAAAATCTCCAACTTCTGATATTTCTTTCTTTTCTATAATTGATAATGTAATTTCTGATTCAATAACTTCTTTTTCTGTCTGATGTAAAAAACCTTGATAATAAATCTCTGGATACTTTTTTAAATTTTCTTTGACTCTTTTTAATTTTTTTATACAATCTTTAATTAATCTTTTACTCTCTACTAAATCACCTTGATGTATCTTTTTTATTGATAAAGAAGTTTTTCTTGAAATCTCTCTTAAACTTTTAAGTGCTTTCTCTCTTACTCTATCTTCTTCTTCTAAAAACTTCCATATTTTTTCCCCTATTTTCTTTAATTTTCTCTCCATAAAAATTCTCCAATTCCTTTTCTATTTTAACTTTTATAAAATCGTCTATTTCTTTTTCTTTCATAATTTTTTCTTTTTTCTTAATTGGATAAACAATTTCAAAAAACTCCATAACTTTTAATGGATTTGCACCAATAATCTTTGTAAATTCTCTTATCTGTCTATCATCTGAAACAATAAAAATCTGCTTTTTATTCTTTTTATTTTCAATTATTTTTCTTATCTTTTCATCAGCGGTTATATCATGAGAATAAATAATCTTTATTCTTGTTTTTGTGTGAAAACTAATTTGAGAAGGAAATCCATCAAAAACAACTGTAAAATCAATGCTCGGATGTTTTCTTTTATATCTTTCCAATATATCTATTAAAAAATCTTTACTCTTTTCTAAAGAAATTTCTTCAAATTTTTTAATAAAACTTGATTTTATAGCATTAAGTCCATCAATAATATATTCCATATTTTACTCTTTTAATTTAATATACAATATATTGAAAGTCAAATTTAAAAAAGGTAAAATTAAAATAAAGGAGATAAAATGGAAATGGCACTTGGTTTTTTAAGTGTTTTTTTGGGACTAAATAGTATATTGATGGCTATTATTTTGACAAGGAATACTAATATTTTGGTAAAAACAGAGGATGAGAGAGCAAAGCAGATTATAGAAGAAGGGAAAGAAAGAACTCAACAAATGTTAGAAAAAACTCAATTGATGATAGATGAAGGAAATAAAAGAACTCAACAAATGTTAGAAAAAACTCAATTGATGATAGACGAAGGAAATAA
>JAMWCO010000130.1 GCA_023818785.1 Candidatus Omnitrophota bacterium | reverse complement strand
CGAATCTCATCTACTTTCCTTCTTATTTCTTCTAATTCTCTTTCTTTACTCAACCCTTCAAAATTCATTAAGTAATTTTAAACAAAGTATAATGTTTGAGGAAATAATCATAAAATTACAAAATACTGAGGAATAGTTATTACACACTATTTCTTTATTATCATAATCTGGCTTATGCTATAATTATCTAAAATTTGCGACAAGTTGATATAAACAAACAAAGTTTCTTGCGGAGATTAGAAATTAGAGAAATATGGATAGTTAAGATTTTCCTTATTTTGGAGACTTCCACAAAGATCATTCAAAAACTTAAAAGTACATTCCAACTTTTAAAAGAAAGTTTGGTGATTTATCTCTTTAAGATTAAAACTTTATTGGAGATAACTGGTCTACCTGTTGGATGTTCGTTTCTTTGTTAGATTTTGATATATTTTTTGGCTAGTACAACTATAAAATATTCTATTTGGTTTTCCGTTGTAAATGTAATTTCTTATTTAGTTTCTTTTTTTCTTTGGTTATGAACTATCCCAGCTCTACTTTATCACCTTAAAGATAATACTGGTATAAAAGATTCTTATAAAAAAGCTTTCAAAATATCTGGTTCTTATGTTTGGATTTATTTTCTATCGACTACTATCATTGTTGGGGGCTTTTTGCTTTTTATAGTTCCTGGAATTTTATTTTTTATTTGGTTTTCTTTAGCTATCTTTATTTTGGTTTTTGAAGAAAGAAAAGGATTTGATGCTTTATTTAGAAGTAAGCATTTAGTTAAGGGTAAGTTCTGGGAAATATTATTAAGGCTGTTAACCCCAGTTTTGATTATAGCAGTAGGATTATTTTTAATTTTTCTGCCAATTCATTCCCAAATAGAAGATAAACAAATTTTTGGGAGGATACAAGCTTCAAGTGAATTAAATTATTTTTACAAACCTAATCAAATCCAGATAATTTTTGCTGAATGGTATCGAAATTTTATAGAAAATATCAATAAAGATTGTAATGAGGTAAGATTCCTTAAAAGTGAAACTTTACCTTCTTCTCCAATAAAATTGTTATTTATAGAGAATGTGTTAGGGAAAATTTTTCATAAGAATGTAATCCTAAACCTTTCTGATTTTTTGGAGAAAAATGTCTTGAAGATTTTTCAGTGATAGGGGCTTAAACCTTGTTAGCTATAAAGACTTATAAATTAGAAACTGGTAAAATACCTACTTCTTTATCTGAACTTGTACCAAAACATTTACCTGAAATCCCGAAGGATCCCTTTGGTGACGTAGTGAAATATTCACCGACGAAAAAGATTATCTATTCCTTAGGCAAAGATTTAAAAAATTCAGTAGGTGGCGAAGGAAAATACTGGTGAACGATGGAGGGTCCCATTTTTAAAATTGAATTCTGATCGGCTTTATTTTTCAATAAATTTTAGGAACTAGCAATTTTTGTAATAGTCCAACCAACCAGAGACTAAGCAGACATTAGTTTGTCCATTGGATGAGCTTAAAGAAGGCTGACGAGATCCTAATCTCTTTATATTTTGAGATTTTTTGACTTACAGAATAAATTTAGTAAAATGATAATGAAAGCCTGTTTTAAGAGATCGCGAAAAATTCCTTTGGGATTTGGGTCAATTTAATCCCGGGAGCAAAGAAAGAATAATGAAAAAAATTTCCCTTCTTTTAATAATATTTTCTCTCTTTTTTCTAAATAGTTATGTTTTTGCCGAGAAAAATATTTTATGTGATCCTAAAAAATTAATTAGGGTAAAATATGGGCAATATAGTAATGCAGTTAAAAATTTACAATCTTGCCTAATTAAGTTAGGTTTTGATATTCCTTCAGGAGCAACAGGTTATTATGGAAAGCAAACATTAAATGCGGTTAAAGAATTTTATAAAACTTGGTACGGGGATTGGCATGGATATTATCTTGGTCCTCAAGGAATTAAAAAATTAAAAGAACTTACCTCATTTAAATTTACTCTAACAAAAATAGAATTTAAAAAATTTAGTTCAAGAGATGAATTTAAAAATTATTTATTATTAGCAAATGCAGAAGCTGAATATTTTGAACAATATCTATTCTTACGTGGTGCTTTTGAATTACCAATATCTGGTTGTGGCGGTATAATATGTCCACAGTCTATTGGAGGAGCTCCAGAAAGAATTTCGGAAACAACTGTTCAAGTAAAAGGTGTAGATGAACCAGATATTGTTAAAACAGATGGAATAAATATTTATTTTTCTCAAAGTTTTAAAAGTCCAATAATGGAATTACCTATCCTTTGTTTTCCCGAGATGAAAGATTGTTCCGAACCATTAAAGTATTCAAAATCTAAAACAAAAATAATTAAAGCATTCCCTCCTGATAATTTAAATTCTATTTCTTCAATTGATAACACAGGTGAATTGTTATTATTAAAGGACAAAAAAATTTTAGTCATACTTAACGGAAATAAAATTTATGGATATGACGTCTCAAATTCCGAAAATCCAAAAGAGAAATGGAATCTCAGCTTAGAAGAAGGTTCATTATTTGGAGCAAGATTATATAAAGATAAAATTTATTTAGCTTTTAGAAATCGGATCAGTGTTGATAAACCTTACCCAATTAAACCTTTATCAATAAATAATAAAGAGTTAATCATAGATTATAAGGAAATTTATCATCCCAATATTATAGTTCCTGTAGATCTTCTATTTCATGTTATAGCAATAAATCCAATTGATGGGAAAATTGAAAATAAAATTTCTTTTCTTGGGTCTGAAAAAGAATCTGTCTTATATATGTCTCCAAACAATATCTACATAACTTATTCATATATTGAAAATTTCGCCAAACATTTAATTGATTTCCTTATTAAAAAAAATGATTCATTGCCAGCAAGTATTAAGAAGGAATTAGAAAAATTAAAGGGTTATGATAGCGGCGACGGAGTAAAAATATCTGAAATTCAGAATATATTAGAAAATTATGTAAAATCACTCAATCCAGATGAAAGATTAAAATTTACATATGAAATCGAGAATGAGTTACAAAGATATTATGACCTAAACAAAAGAGACATTGAAAAAACAATCATAATAAAGATCAATATTGAGAAATTTGATATCTCTTCAGTTGGTAGTGTTCCTGGTTCTCCATTAAATCAATTTTCTTTAGATGAATATAAAGATAATCTAAGAATTGCAGTTACTATTGGCGGAAGAAGGTTTAGTTTTTGGGGAGTAGGTGTAAGAGAGCAAAGCATGAATGATGCATATATTTTAGATAAGAATCTAAAAATTTTAAGTTCTGTTCAAGATTTGGGTAAAGGAGAAAGAATATATTCAGTAAGATTTATTGAAGACAAAGGTTATATTGTAACATTTAGAGAAACTGATCCTTTTTATGTTTTAGACTTAAAAGATCCTGTTAATCCGAAACTAAAAGGAGAACTTAAAATCCCTGGATATTCTTCATACCTCCATCCCATTACCAAAGAAAAAATCTTAGGTGTAGGAAAAGAAGATTGGAATTTAAAAATTTCTTTATTTGATGTAACTAACCCTGAATCTCCTCTTGAAAAAGATAAATACATTCTTGATGAATATTGGTCAGAAGTTTTAGACAATTTTCATGCCTTTTTACTTGATGATAAACATCAAATATTCTTTCTTCCTGCATCACAGGGAGGCTATATATTTTCGTATAAAGATGATAAATTATCATTAGTAAAAACAATTAGTGATTTTAATGTTAAGAGAGCTATTTATTTAGATGATTATTTATATATAATAGGTGAAAATAAAATAAAAGTTTTGAATGAATTAAACTGGGAAGTTATAAAAGAGCTTTCTTTTTAAATATTTCTAAAAAACAATCTTATTATCTTCAGTAGGGTAAAGAAATTATTTTTACAAAAGAAAATTAATATATGAGTTAATTTATTATGGTGGGATAATACTAGAAAAATTGCTAAAGGTACTGTACTCAGAATTATCTACGCTTCTATCACATTGAAGCCTAATGACAATTGTGGCATAAGAATATTGGAAATCTGAGACAATGTATTGACAACCAGTAACTGCAGATTTTTTAAATATAAATCCTGCATTCTCTATTCTAAAAACTGTATATTTTTGTATAGTTTTGAATATTGGATGTCAAAAATATAATAATAATTAAGGAAAAGATGATGCCTAAGAATATTCCTTTGATTTTTTCTTTTTGTTATTATTCAAATTGTAACTCAAAAAATGAGATGGCAAGAGTATTTCACAAAAAATATTTTTTAATATGATAAAATACTTAAGTGAAAATGGCAAAGTATATTTTTGTTTGCGGAGGGGTAATTTCAGGAGTAGGTAAAGGAGTCGCGGTTGCTTCAATTGCAAGA
>JAMWCO010000129.1 GCA_023818785.1 Candidatus Omnitrophota bacterium | reverse complement strand
TTGGGAAAGCAAAGAAAAATGGAGAGATGATTTATATAATAGGAGAAGCAAAGACACATTTAAAATTAAAGGATATAGATAGATTTAAAAGAAATCTTGAAAGGATAAGTAAAGTTATTGAAGGAAAGAAATTCCCAATATTTGTAGTTCATTCATCAAATCCAAAGATTGTAAAATATGCAGAAGATAATGGATTTTTTGTCTTTTTCTCTTATGAATTTTAAATATGTGGGAATATCTTTATTTATGTTTATTTATTTTTTCGTTCATTATTTCATCAATTAGTACTAATTTATTTGGGAAACTTGCTAAAAAAGTTGGGATTATTGATATTCCTTCTGAAAGAAAGATTCATAAAAGACCTATTCCACTTCTTGGGGGTCTCGGAATATTCTGTTCTTTTTTTCTTGTTATCACTTTTGGAATAATTTTTGTGAATTTTAATTTTATCCCTAAATTTATAAAAAACTATATTGAAGGGATTTATTCAGTTTTACCAAAATTGTTAACCATTATTTTTGGTGGTATTATAGTAATTTTTTTTGGTTTAATTGATGATGCTTACCAATTGAAACCTATTCAAAAACTTCTTTTTCAAATAATAACAGCAACTATAATATTTTTTTCAGGAATAAGAATAACTTTTTTTATCCCAAATATTTTTATCTCATATATAATCACAACTTTCTGGCTCATTCTTATGATGAATTCTTTTAATCTTCTTGATAATATGGATGGACTTTCCGCAGGTGTTTCTTTTATAACAGGAGTTATTTTGTTTATTTTTGCTATTGAAATGAGACAGTTATTTGTTGCCACAATTTTATCTGTTTTTCTTGGAAGTGTAATTGGTTTTTTATTTTATAATTTCCCACCAGCAAAGATATTTATGGGTGAATCTGGAAGTAGTTTTTTAGGTTATTTTCTTGGAATAATTTCAATTATTTTAACCTACTATAAATATGAAGAAAGTAAAACATTTCTACCTATTTTTATACCGCTTATAGTTTTTTCTGTTCCATTTTTTGATACAATTTCTGTAATTATTATGAGGATTAAGAGAGGTTATTCTATTTTTCAAGCAGATAAAAATCACCTTTCACATCGTCTTATTCTGCTTGGGATGACAGAAAAACAGGCAATTTTATTTATTTATCTTTTAACTTTAACAACAGGTATTAATGCCTTGGTTTTAAGAAACTTAAATATATATGGTGGTGTTGAAGTTTTAGTAGAAGTTGTTTTAATTCTTACAATTGTTGCAACACTTGAATTTTTTGGAAGAAGATAAAATGGGAAAACTGATAGTAGCACTTGATTTAGATGAAAAAAGAAAGATTTTTGATTTAATAGAAATTCTTGGAGATAGAGTTGATTTTTATAAAGTTGGATGGATTTCTTATTTAATTTGTGGAGATGAAATTATAAAAAGATTAAAGAAAAATAATAAAAAAGTTTTTATTGATTTTAAGTTTTTTGATATACCTAATACTGTAAAGAATGCAGTTAAAATTATATGTAAAAATGGTGTTGATATGTTTACATTTCATTTAATGGCAGGAAAAGAAGTTATGAAAAATATTGTTGAAATTAAGAATCAAATAGGTAGTAGTACAAAAGCAATAGGTGTAAGTGTTTTAACTTCATTTACAGAACAAGATATTAAATTTTTAGAAATAAATTTATCTATAAAAGAACTTGTAAGAAAACTTGTAAATTTAGGTTATCAATCTGGTATAGATGGAATTATTTGTTCAGGAGAAGAACTTGAAGAATTGAGGAGAAGTTTTCCATCACCATTTTTATTGATTACTCCTGGAGTAAGAATTTCTGAGAAAAAAGATGACCAGAAAAGAGTTATTACTCCTAAGGATGCAATAATGAAAGGTGCTGATTATATTGTTGTTGGTAGACCAATTTATGATTCTCCAAAACCAGATATTGTCGTTGAAAAAATATTGAAGGATATTGAACAATGAGGGCATGGATAGAACTTGATATTAAAAAAATTAAAAGAAATATTAAAAAAATTAAAGATTATACAAATAAAAAACTTCTTGCGAGTGTAAAATCTGATTTCTATGGGATGGGAGTGAAGAATATTGTTAAAGAAATAGATGATATGATTGATTTTTATGGAGTTGCCTGTTTAAGTGAAGCAATTGAATTAAAGGAAATAGGAGTTTTAAAACCAATCCTTATAATGGGGAGTATCTATCCAGAGCAGGTAGAAGATTCTATTATAAAGGATATTAGAATAACTTTATGTAATAAGGAAGTTTTAAATGAAATAATTAGAGTTTGTAGAAAGTATCAAAAAAAAGCAATTGTTCATATAAAAGTTGATACAGGAATGGGTAGAATTGGATTGAGAGAAAAAGAGGTATTTCCTTTTATTCAAGAAGTTATAAAAAATAAAGAAATAGAGATAGAAGGTATTTTTTCACATCTTGCAACATCTGAATGGAAAGATAAAAGTTATGCTATGCATCAATTAAATCTTTTTAAAAATATTATAGAAAAGATTGATGATAAAATAATTATTCCTTTAAAACATATAGCAAATTCTGGTGCTATCTTAAATTTACCAGAAAGTTATAAAAATTTTGATATGGTTAGAATTGGACTTTTATTATTAGGTGTATATCCAGAAAAATATCTTTCTGAAAAAGTTAAATTTGAATGTGCTATTTCGTGTTTTACAAGGGTTAATTTTATAAAAGAAGTTGAAAAAGGTGTCCCATTAAGTTATGGGTTATCATTTACTACTAAAAAGAAAACCAAAGTTGCTACTATTGGTATTGGTTATGGAGATGGATTAAGGAGATGCCTTTCTAATAATTTTTATTTAAAATGGAAGGATAAAAAAGTTAAGATAATTGGGAATATCTGTATGGACCAAACACTTTTAGATGTAACTGGTAAAGATGTTAAAATAGGAGATGTTGTAAAAGTTATAGGAGATAATTTTGAAGTTGAAGATATGGCTAATATATGTAAAACTGTCCCTCAAGAGATACTTTGCGGATTTGGTAATAAAAGAGTAGAAAAAATATATTTGAAATAAAAAATGGAAAAAAAATTGAAATTGTGGCAAGAAAAGATTGAAAGATACCTTAATGAAGTTTTACCATCTGGAAAAGAAGAACCACAAATTTTAAATGAGGCAATAAGATATAGTATTTTTTCAGGCGGAAAAAGATTAAGACCAATTTTAGTTTTATGTGTTAGTGAAATTTTTGATATAGGCATAAATAAAGTTTTACCTGTTGCATGTGGGATTGAACTTATACATAATTTTTCATTAGTTCACGATGATTTACCTTCTATGGATAATGATGATTTTAGAAGAGGTATTCCAACATGTCATAAAAAATTTGGAGAGGGTATCGCAATTTTAGTTGGAGATGCACTTTTAACATATGGATTTAAACTTATTGCTCAAAGTAGAAATATAGAACTTATTAAAGATGTTGCAGATGCAATTGGATATAAAGGAATGGCAGGAGGACAGGTTTTTGATTTAATTTATAAAGGTAAAAAGATAAATAGAAAGGAAAAGGGAAAAATTAATTATATGAAGACAGGAAAATTATTTGAACTCTGTTTCAAAATTCCATTTTATTTTAAAAAAGTGAGAGAGGAAAAGAGAAAGATTATTGAGGATATAGGAAGAGATTTTGGAATTGCTTTTCAGATAAGAGATGATATAGAAGATAGAGAAGGAGATATAGAGGAATTAAAATTAGAGTTAGAAAGAATAAAATTAAGGCTGGAGAAAAATATTGCAAAATTTGGGAAGAAAGGAGAAATGCTTTTTTATATAGTTGAGAAAATTTATAGTTAATTTTACTAAAAATAGTTTTTATGCTAAAATTTAAAAATTAAGGAGGCAACAAAAATGAATGTGATAGAGATAAAAGGTCTTACTAAGTATTATTATCTTGGTAGGAATAAAATCGTTGTTGGTCTTGAAAATGTTTCATTTGAAGTAGAAGATGGTGAAATTTATGGAATACTTGGACCAAATGGTAGTGGAAAAACAACATGTTTAAAACTTATGCTTGGGATATTATATCCAACAAAAGGTGAGATAAAAATTTTAGGGAAAGATCAGTTTGATATTGAAATGAAGAAGAATGTTGGTTTTTTACCTGAAAACCCTTATTATTATGAATTTCTAACTGGACCAGAACTTTTAAAATTTTATGGTAAATTGTTTGGGTTATCTGATAAATTAATAAACGAAAGAATAGAAAAACTTCTTTATCTTGTTAAACTTCATGAGGTAAAAAAACTTGCATTAAGACATTATTCAAAAGGTATGCTTGAAAGAATAGGGCTTGCAGTAAGTTTAATAAATGACCCAAAAATTTTAATACTTGATGAACCAACAACAGGTCTTGACCCTATTGGATGTATTGAAACAAGAGATTTATTAATTCAATTAAAAAAAGAAGGGAAAACAA
>JAMWCO010000128.1 GCA_023818785.1 Candidatus Omnitrophota bacterium | reverse complement strand
AACTTTAAACCTTTTTCCTTTATACCATCTTTCAAGTTCAGTATCCTTTAATATATGAATTGGATGAATCTTTATTCCATCAAATTTTAATCTTCCACATTCTTTAGCAGTTTCAAGTATATCTTTTCTTGTTTCACCTGGCAGTCCTATTATTACATGAACACATATCTTTATATTCCTTTTTCTTGTTAAATTATATGCATTCAGAAAATCAGAGTATGTGTGGTTTCTATTTATAATTTTTAATGTTTTATCGTGAACACTCTGAAGTCCATATTCAATCCATACCTCATATTTATCACTATAACTTTCAATTAATTTTAATTTTTCATAATCTATACAATCAGGTCTTGTCCCAATTGAAATACCAACAACTTCAGAAAATTTTTTAACAATACCATATTTTTCTTTTAAAATTTCTATAGGTGCATAAGTATTTGAATATGGCTGAAAATAAACAATAAATTTTTCTGCTTTAAATCTTTTCTTCCCATATTCAATCCCTTTCTCTATCTGCTTTTCAATTTCTAAATTTTCTCTTAAACATGGACTAAAAGCATAATTATTACAATAAATACATCCTTTTTTACTTAAAGTTCCATCAAGATTAGGGCAGAAAAAACCAGCATAAACAGAAATCTTATGAACTCTACAACCAAATTTTTTCTTTAAATAATCTGAGTACTTTTTATACAATTCCATAAAGTTTATTTTATAATAAACCGTTATAAAATAAAAAGACCTTTTGGAAAATTTGTTAGTCAAGATATCAGATTTTAAAAATCTAAAATTTTGAATATAATTAAATTAAAAGGTCTTTATTATGAATAGAATAGATTTTGAACCATCTTATTTAAAAATTAAAAAAGAAGAATTGAAAAAAAGATGTGAAGAATTATGGAAGATTTTAGAAAAATGTCATTTATGTCCAAGAGATTGTGGAGTAAATAGATTGAAAGGAGAGATAGGTTTCTGCAAGGCAACTGGAACAAAAATTCTAATATCTTCATATTTCCCACATTTTGGAGAAGAAAGAGGTCTGGTTGGAAAAGGTGGGTCTGGAACAATATTTTTCACTTACTGCAATTTAAGGTGTATATTCTGCCAAAACTGGGAGATAAGCCATCTTGGACATGGATATGGAGTAACAATTAATCAATTGGCAGATATTATGCTTGAACTTCAAAAAAGAGGATGTCATAATATAAATTTTGTAACACCAACACATTATTCTCCATTTATTTTAAAAGCAATAGATATAGCAGCAGATAAGGGATTAATATTACCAATTGTTTATAATACAAGTGGATGGGAAAAAGTTGAAATACTTAAATTTTTTGATGGTGTTGTTGATATATATTTACCTGATTTTAAGTATTGGGATTCAAAAATTGCTAAAAAATATTCACCAGGTGCAGAAAATTATCCAGAAATTACAAAAAAAGCAATAATTGAAATGAATAGACAAGTTGGAGTAGCAAAACCAGCAAAAGATGGGATTATATATAGAGGACTCATGATAAGACATCTTGTTATGCCAAATAATGTTTCAGGTTCAGAAGAGATTTTAAAATGGATAGCAGAAAACTTACCAAAAGATACTTATATAAACATTATGCCTCAATATACTCCACACTATAAAGCATTTGATTATCCTGAAATAGCAAGAAGATTAAATTTAAAAGAATATAGAGATATAGTAGAGATGGCAAAAGAACTTGGATTTACAAACCTTGATATTAGGGCATATTTCAATATTGAATAAAATTTGACTTAAAAAGAAAAGAATTTGAGAAATATATTAGGTAGGTAAGTATAAAAATTAAATATTAAATCAAGATGAATACAACTTAGACCATCTTTCTACAAGGTAATCCCTTCTTGGTTTATAAACTGACTCATAAAAATATCTTTGAGAAAGAAGTATTCCTTTATCAACACTTTTACATATACTAACTGCCTCTTCCCAAACTTTTTCAAAATCTTTAAATCTCTTTACAATTTGTTTTTCAAATTTTTCTTCATCCTGTATTTCTCCACCAATTGTAAAATATTTAACTCCATCAATAATAACATAATAAGTCATCTCATCTCCAATTTTTTCAATCCCAAAACTTTGTCAACAAGATAGATTGAACTCCAATTTTTTAATATAATTCCTTCTCCATCTTTTGAAACTTTTATATCTGAAAATTTACTAAAAAAATTATAATCAAGAAAATAAAATGGTTCAATAAATCTCAAATCTTTCAAAATCTTTTTCCTTTCTTTAAATTTTTTTGAACCGACAAATTTATTTTCTAAAAAACAATATCAAAAATATAAATAACTGGTTTTATCCTTCTATCCTTTGTAAAAAGTGAAGGAATCCCTCCCTTTATCTGAATAAAGTTCACAATCAATAAGTATATTTTCTGGTAAAATTTTTATAGTAATCTCTTTCAAATAATAAAGTTTTTCTTAGGACTTTTTAGTTTCATCTTGATAAAAATTTAGAGTTTTTAATTATAAACCGCCATGGCAAATCTTTATCTTTTCCTGCATAAGGAATATTAATCCTTGTAGTTACTTGTATTTCTTTTTCTTTTATTTTTTCACCTTCTATTAAATAAATTATACTACCTTCAACCATATCCTCTCCATTTAATTTTCTATCAATTTTTAAGCCTTTACATATTTTACCAGGTCCATTTAAGAGTTTTGTAATGATGTAATATTCTTTTTTATTTAAATTTTCAAGGATTTTTTCAATACCATAAATTGGTTCAAGGGCACGAAATAAAACTCCTCCTGCCTTCTCTTTTTCATGCGCAACTACATTTAGACAGTATGTATTTATATAAACAGGATAGATATATGCTTTACCAACCTCTCCAAATAATAATTCTGTCATTTTTGTTCTTCCAAATCTTCCTACATGGCATCCTTTATCTTCAATCCCTCCGTATGCTTCTGTTTCAACAATTTTACCTATTATTTTTTCTCCATCAATTTCTCTTATTATATATTTTTCAAGTAATTCTTTTGCAACAATAACTGGTTTCCTTTCAAAAAATTTCCTACTAATTCGCTTGTACACCATTTTATTTTTATTATAAACCAAAATTTTTTAATAAAAAGAACTTTGGCAAGACCTTATAGGTGGCCACTGAAGATTATTAACAAAAATTTTTTTTAGAGGTACTTTATAAAATAAACTTTTATTTATGGAAATGTTAAGATTGAAGAAAAATTGCCTGTTATTATTTTTATTCATGGTGGTGGATGGAAAAGCGGAAATAAACAATAAAGACAAAAAAGCAATTTAATGATATAATTTTAATATGAGAAACATTTTTATAGCAGCGACAAGACAGAATGATGGGAAGACAGTTATAAGTATTGGACTTTTTCTTGTTTTAAAAAAATATATTGAAAAAATTGGTTTTATAAAACCAGTTGGGCAGAAATATTTAGTTATAGATAGGGAAAAAATAGATAAAGATGCTATATTATTGAAAAAAATATGTAAATTAGAAGATGCTCTTGAAGATATGAACCCAATTGCTGTTGAGGAAGGTTTTACAAGAAATTATCTTGACAACCCAAATAAAGAAGAACTTGTTGAGAAAATTACAAAAAGTTATGAGAAAATTGCTGAAAATAAGGATTTGGTTCTTATAGAAGGGACAGGACATGCTGGTGTTGGTTCTATTTTTGATTTAAATAATGCAGAAGTTGCAAAATTATTGAATGCACCTGTTATAATAATTTCAATTGGAGGGATAGGTAAACCAGCGGATGAGATAAGTTTAAATCTTTCTCTTTTTAAAGAGAAAAGAGTTCCTATAAAAGGCGTAATTATAAATAAAGTTCATAAAGAAAATAGTAGCATTCTTGAAAAATACTTAAATAAATTTTTCTCTAAAATAAATATAAAACTTTTTGGACTTATTCCTTATGAACCATATTTAACACAACCAAATCTTTTTCAAATATGTGATGCAATTGACGGTAAAATAATTACTGGATGGAATAAAATGAGAGAGAAAATTAAAAATATTATTGTTGGCGCTATGACACCAAGACATGCTCTTGATTATTTTAAACCAGATTCTTTATTGATAACCCCAGGAGATAGAGAAGATATAATTCTTGCTGCTCTTACTATATCTACACAGAATTTGATTAAAGGAATAGTTTTAACAGGAGGTTTATATCCACATAAAACAATTATTGACCTTATTAAAAAATATGATTTCCCAACTATTATGTCAGAAGAAGGGACTTATGAAGTTGCTTCTAAAATAAATGACCTTGTTGTTAAACTTACTGAAAGCGATATAGATAAAATAGAAATTGCAAAGAAACTTGTAGAAGAGAATATAAATATTGAAGAAATTTTAAAATGAAAGAATTTTTTGTTCTAACAGTAAAAAATTTAAACAAAAAAATACCTGTTAGAAAAGGAAGTGATATTTTGTCAAGTTTAATAAAAGGGAATATTTTTATTACTTCAAGTTGTGGGGGGAA
>JAMWCO010000127.1 GCA_023818785.1 Candidatus Omnitrophota bacterium | reverse complement strand
TGTAATATTGCTCTCAATTTAAATTCAGGTGTTGAAAAGGTTCCTATTTTAATATTTTCGCTTGAGATGAGTAAAGAGCAAATTGTCCAAAGGATGTTATGTTGTGAAGCAAAAGTAAATATTTTGAAATTAAGGCAAGGGATGTTATCTGATAGAGAAATTGGTAATTTACTTCTTGCTGCTTCTCGTCTTGAAGAAATGCCTATTTTTATAGATGATACACCTGCTTTAAATGTTTTTGAATTAAGGGCAAGAGCAAGAAGATTAAAGGCAAAAGAAAATATTCAAGTAATAATCATTGACTATTTACAACTTATGAGAGGAAGAGGAAAAACTGAGAATAGGCAACAGGAAATAAGTGAAATATCTGCTTCATTAAAATCACTTGCTAAAGAATTAAATATTCCAGTTATCGCTGTTTCTCAACTGAGTAGAGAAACAGAAAAAAGAGCAGATAAAAGACCTCAACTTGCTGATTTAAGAGAAAGTGGTTCAATTGAACAAGATGCAGACCTTGTTTTGCTTTTATATAGAGAAGAATTTTATAAAGAGACAGAAGAAAATAAAGGGATTGCTGAACTAATAATAGCAAAACAGAGAAATGGTCCAACAGATACAATAAAATTAACTTTTTTACAGGAATATACAAGATTTGAAAACTATACATCAAGAGAAGAAATATGAATGGGATTATAGAAACTTCTTATAGTAAAATCTTATCTCTTATAAATTATATTGGCTCTATTTCAATCCTTGCTTTTTCTTCATTAAAAAGGGTTTTAAGAGTTAAAAAAAGAGAAAATATTTTTAAATATATAAATGAAATTGGTTCTGAATCAATATTTCTTGTTGGAATAATTGCTTTTCTTACAGGGATGGTTCTCGTTATGGAAACAGCGCATACACTTAAAAAATTTGGAGCAGAAATGTATTCAGGAGGACTTGTAAGTATATCAATGATTAGAGAATTAGGTCCTGTTTTAATTGCTTTAATAGTTGCAGGAAAAGTTGGTGCTTCAATTGCTGCTGAAATAGGAGTTATGAAGATTACAGAACAAATAGATGTTTTACAAGTTATGGCTGTTGACCCTATTGCTTATCTTGTAAGTCCAAGAGTTATTGCAGGTTTGATTTCTTTGCCTATTTTGTTCATTTTAAGTTTTTTCATATCAATCATTGGTGGATTTTTTGTTGGTGTATCTGTGGTAGGAATTCCGTCTGGTGTCTTTTTGTATCAGAGTTTTAAATATATAGGAATAAAAGACCTTCTTGTAGGACTATTAAAAGTTATGGTTTTTTCAATAATTATAATAAATGTTTCTTCTTATGAAGGTTTGAATGCTTATGGTGGAGCAGAAGGAGTTGGCAATGCTGCTACCTATGCAGTAGTTTCTTCTTTCTTTTTGATAATATTTTCAAATTTAATTATTACAGGTCTATTTTATTTTGTATAAATGGGAAAAATTATTCTTGTCAAAAATTTAAGTTTACAATTGGGAGATAGATATGTTTTACAAGATATTAATTTTGAAGTTGAAAAAGGTAGTTCTACAGTTATTATAGGTCCTTCAGGTTCTGGTAAAACAGTCCTTATAAAAACAATTGTTGGTATTTTTAAACCTCTTAAAGGTGATATCTTTATTTTTGGACAAAATATAAAAAAATTGAATGAAGATGGATTTAAGAAAATAAGAGAAAGGATAGGTATGGTATTTCAAAATTCTGCATTATTTGATTCTTTAACTGTATGGGAAAATGTCGGTTTCTATTATCTATACCATACAAAAAAAAATAAAGAAGAGATTAAAAAAATGGCAATAGAAATATTGAAAAAACTTGGACTTGATGAAAAGGTCGCTGATATGATGCCAGAAGAGTTAAGTGGAGGTATGAAAAAAAGAGTCTCAATTGCAAGAGCATTAATTTCAAAACCTGAAATAATATTTTATGATGAACCAACTACAGGAATAGATCCAATTACAAGTGAAAATTTAACAGATTTAATAAAAAAAATACATATAGATTTTAATACAACTGATATAACTGTAACACATGATGTAAAACTTGCAAATAAAATTGGTGAAAGATTAATCTTAATAGATAATGGTAAAATAATTGAAGCAGGAACTTATTATGAATTAAAGGAAAAAAGTAATCATCCATTAATAAGAAGTTATGTTGAGGGAGGAGAAAAATGACAAAAAGATTAACGATAGAAATGAAAGTTGGGCTATTTGTTTTATGTGGTATTCTTGCTGTTATTATCTTTATTTTTACTCAGACAAAAACAAGAAAATTGAGAGGATATGAAATAAATGTTCTGTTTGATTATGTAAGTGGTCTTGAAATAGGGAGTCCTGTAAGAGTAAGTGGTGTTAGGGTTGGAGAGGTTAAAAAAATTGAAATTTTGTATGAGAATATCCCTAAGGTTATGGTCAAATTGAAAATAAATCCAGAAGTTAAAATTGCAAAAGGAAGTAAAATTACTATAAGGACTCTTGGTATAATTGGAGAAAAATATATTGAAATAACACCTTCAAACAAAAAAGAATTTATAGCAAAAGGAGAAATTGTTGAAGGAGAAAATCCTTTATCTGTTGAGAAAATTGCAAATATTGGTCAAGATATTGCTGAAAATTTAAATAAGATTCTTTCTAATTTAAGTGAAATTATAGAGGATAAAAAATTTAAACAGAATATAAAAAATTTTGCTAATGAATTAGACATAACTATAGTAAAAATAGGCAGTTTAGTAGATGACCTTTCTCAAACAAATAATAGTTTAAAGAATTTTATTGAAAAAAATAGCCCACGGATTGAAGATTTTATAAAAAATACAAATGAATTTTTTGTTTCAGGGAAAGAAGAGATAAAAAAAACAGCAGAAGATATAAGAAACTTTCTTGAAATAAAAGATAAAGCAGAAGACGCAATTTTAAATTTTTCAGAAACATTAAATGATTTTCAGAAAGTATCTAAACAGGCAGGAGAATTTTTAGAAAGAATTCAAAGAGAAGGCCTTATTGCAAAAATTATGAAAGAAGAAAAAATGATAGAGGATATTAAAGAAGAAATTTCTCTATTAAAAGAAACTACTTTTAAAATTGGCCAATCCTCTGAAATATTAAACGAGACACTTACAAATTTAAATTCAATTTTAAATACAATTAAAAGTGGTGAAGGAACTATTGGTAAACTTATGTATAAAGATGAACTTTATAATGAAATTTTTGATTTTGTGAAAGATATAAAAGAGCATCCTTGGAAATTATTCTTTAGAAAAAAATGAAAAAAGGAAAAAGTATATTTGTATGTTCTGAATGTGGGTATCAGACAATTAAATATCTTGGAAGATGTCCAAACTGTGGGAAATGGAACACATTTATAGAGGAATTTTATACAACTGAAAAATTTGAAGAAAAAGAGATAATAAATCCTACCAAACTATCAGAAATTGAAATAGAAGAAACACCAAGAATAAAAACAGGTATAGGTGAATTTGATAGAGTTTTAGGTGGAGGAATTGTTAAGAAAAGTTATATACTTGTTGCTGGAGAACCAGGAGTTGGAAAATCAACTTTACTTCTATCAATATGTGGTAACCTTGCAAAAAGCGGATATAAAGTCCTTTATATAAGTGGGGAAGAATCAGAAAATCAAATAAAAATTAGGAGTAAACGGCTTGGAGTTGAAGATGAAAAAATTTTTTTATTAACAAGTCCAGAGATAAATTCAATAAAAAATGGGATTGAAAAAATAAAACCCGATTTTTTGATTGTTGATTCAATTCAAACAGTTTATAATCCAGAAATACCAACAATCCCTGGTTCAGTAACACAAGTAAGAGAAAATGCAAATTTTTTTATGAAATATACAAAAAATAATGACTGTTCAACTTTTCTTGTAGGTCATATAACAAAAGAAGGAGTTGTAGCAGGACCTAAAATTCTTGAACATATAGTTGATGCTGTAATCTATTTTGAAGGAGATATAAGAACAAATTTAAGAATCTTAAGGAGTATAAAAAATAGATTTGGTTCAACAAATGAAATAGGTGTTTTTTCTATGGAAGAAGATGGTTTAAGAGAAATACCAGATGCATCAAGTATTTTTATTCAAGATATAGAGAAAAATCCTCCTGGTAGAACAATATTCCCAACAATTGAAGGCACAAGACCAATTTTAGTTGAAATTGAAGGGCTTGTAACACCAACATATTATGGTATTCCAAAAAGAACAGTTTCTGGGATTGATTATAATAGGGTCTCTTTAATAATTGCAGTTCTTGAAAAAAAATTAAAATTTAATTTTAATACTTATGATGTTTATGTTAATGTAGGAGGTGGGATAAAAATAAATGAAGTTGGTTCAGATTTAGCAGTTGCAGTCTCATGTATTTCATCTTTAAAAGATATGCCACCTATCAAAAGTTGTGTTTTAATAGGAGAGATTGGTTTAACAGGTGAGATAAGAGGGGTTGATAATATAAATTTAAGGTTAAAGGAGTGTGAAAGA
>JAMWCO010000126.1 GCA_023818785.1 Candidatus Omnitrophota bacterium | reverse complement strand
TTTTCAAGATCATCTTTTCTGCTATCTCCCTATTTGTAAAAGTATAATTTGCAAAATTTATTGATGATTCTGTCTTGTCAATTTCTTTTTTTATTAATTCTTCACAATCATTTTCTGGAGAAAACCATATTTCAATATTACCAGAAATAAATTTTTCTGTATATATGTAATTATTCCAATATGAATCAAATTTTTTTGAAAGATATTTAGCAATTTCTTTATCCTCAATTATAACCAAATTATTATGATTCCTGTAAAAATGTTCTTCTGTTAAATTTGCAGAAGTTATAATTACTATATTTTCATCAATTACTATAAATTTTGAATGGAAGAGTCCTTTCCTTTCTAATATCTTAACTTGTCCATTCTTAAAGTTGCCATGTTCACATATTATTTTTATATCAATTTTTTTATTTTCTAAAAAGGAAAGAAAATTTGGATTAATAGAAAAACTTGATATATATATTGATTTTCTCACATTTTTCAGTAGATTTAAAAACTTAAGATATGTATCTTTCTTTGGAGTAAAATAAACATCAATTTCAGAAAATATATTTTTTGTTAAAAAAATAAATATTAAAAATTTCTTCATAAAAAAATTATATCAAATTTAAAAAATAAATGAATTCTGGTAAAATATAGAGATAGATTTGCCAAAAAGTTATAAAAGAATGAATTTAATAAGAAGATTTAGAATTTTAATAAAAGGGAAAGTTCAAGGTGTTGGATTTAGACCAACAGTTTATAGATATGCAAAAGAATTAAATTTAACAGGTTTTGTTTGTAATACTGGAAATGGAGTTCTTATTGAAGTTGAAGGGGAAAAAAACAAAATAGCTCTTTTTTTAAATAAAATCAAAAAAAAACCACCTCAAAAATCAGAGATTAAAGATATTGAAATAAAAAGAATAGAGGTTAAAAAAGATGATGATTTTAAAATAATAAAAAGTAAAGAGGAAGGGAAAGAGGTTGAGATTTCTCCTGATATTGCTACATGTAAAAAATGTTTAAAAGAAGTTTTTAATCCTCAAGATAGAAGATATTTATTCCCATTTATAAACTGTACTGACTGTGGACCAAGATTTACAATTATAAAAAAAATTCCCTATGATAGAAAAAATACTACAATGAATGAATTTATAATGTGTGATGAATGTAAGTATGAATACCAAGATATCTTTTCAAGAAGATTTCATGCCCAGCCAAATTGCTGTTTTACCTGTGGGCCAGAAGTAAGATTAATTAATTCAGATGGAAAAGAACTTGCTAAAGGTGTTGAATCTATTAAAAAAACTGCCAAATTTATTGAAGATGGGAAAATTGTTGCAATAAAAGGGATTGGTGGATATCATATCGCCTGTAATGCCGAGAATAAAAAAAGTGTTGAAATTTTAAGAGAAAGGAAGAAAAGATATGATAAACCATTTGCTTTAATGGCAAGAAATGTTGAAATTATAAAAAAATATTGTTTTTTAAATAAAGAAGAAGAAAAAGTTGTAAAATCATGGCAGACACCAATAGTGCTTTTAAGAAAAAAAAATAAACTTTTACCTTACCAAATAGCACCAGAAAATAATTATTTTGGATTTTTTCTTCCCTATACACCAATCCATCATCTTATTTTTCATTTTGGGGGAAATTTAAATGTTCTTATTATGACAAGTGGTAATTTTTCTGAAGAGCCAATAATTTATGAGGATGAAATTGCCTTTAAAAGATTAAAAGATATATGTGACTATTTTCTTACCCATAATAGAAAAATTTATATAAATTGTGATGATTCTGTTTTAAGGATATTTAATAAAAATATTTATTTTATAAGAAGGTCTCGGGGTTTTGTTCCAGAACCAATTGAAATTCCTTATAATTCCAAAAATATAATATTGGCAGCAGGTGCAGATTTAAAGAATACATTTGCTTTTGTAAAGAATAATAAAGTAATTTTAAGTCAGCATATAGGAGACCTTGAAAATCAAATTTCTATTGAATCATATAAAAAATCAATAAATTTATTTAAAAATATACTTGAAATTGAACCAGAAATAATTGTATATGATATGCATCCAAATTATTTTTCTTCAAGAATTGTAAAAGAATTATTTCCTAAAGCAGAAAGAATAGAAGTTCAGCATCATCATAGTCATATTCTTTCCTGTATGGCAGACAATTTCTGTAAAAATGAGAAAGTAATAGGAGTTGCTTTTGATGGTACTGGATATGGGATTGATGGAAATATCTGGGGAGGAGAATTTTTGATATGTGATTATAAAGATTTTGAAAGAGTTGCTCATTTGAAATATATGCCTTTACAAGGAGGAGAAATTTCAATTAAAGAGGTCTGGAGGATAGGAGTAATTTATTTATATAAGATTTTTGGAGATTCTTTTTTAAATCTTGACATTGATTTTGTTAAAAAGATTGATATTGAAAAATGGGAAATCATAAAGAAAGCAGTTGATAATAATATAAATGTTTATTTAAATTCAAGTATTGGAAGATTATTTGATGCAGTAAGTGCAATTTTAAATATAAGGCATAAAATAAGTTATGAAGGGCAGGCAGCAATAGAACTTGAAATGAAAATTAAAGAAGAAAAAAAGAAATCTCCTTACAATTATAAAGTTAAAAAAGAAAATAATGTTTATATTATTGAGCCAGAAATGGTAATAAATGGGATTATAGATGATTTAAAAAATAAAAAAAGAATGGATGTGATTTCATATAGGTTTCATATTACAGTTTCAGAAATAATAAAAGATATATGTAAAATTTTAAGGGATGAAAGAAATATAAATAAAGTTGCTTTATCAGGTGGTGTGTTTCAGAATATCTTTTTATTAAATGATACTTTAAGAAAACTTAAAAGAGAGAAGTTTAAGGTTTTGATTCATAGAAAAGTCCCTACAAATGATGGGGGTATTTCCTTAGGTCAAGCAACCTATATGGGAGGACGGGGCTCGGAATGGGACTTATTTTAAAAGGTATTTCTGGGATTTTTATTCAGTCAATTATTTTAAGGGAAATTTTTTCAAATTTTTTTGGTAATGAACTTTCTTTTGGAATTATTATTTCTATGTGGACTTTAGGTGGAGCAGTTAGTAGTTATTTTTTTAGAAAAGTTAAAGAATACCAAAAAATCTATATATTTTTTACAATTTTTGAAATCCTTTTTCTATTCTCTATTTTACTTGTTTTAAGAATCTATTCAAATATTCAAGATTTTTATATTTCAAATTTAAGATTTTTTATTTTTTCATTTCTTCTTTCTTTTTTTTCTGGATTTTTTGAAGGAGTGAGATTTATACTCTTGTCATTCCTCTATAAAGATGAGAAAAGTTCAGGAAAAGTTTATGGATTTGAAGGAATTGGTTTTTTAATCGGTGGTTTTTTATTTTTTTTTATTATTTCACTAACTAATATCTTTTTTTTGCTTTTCATTTCTTTTATTTTAAACTCATTAACTATTTTTTATTTTAAAAAATATCTTTCTTTTATCTCTTTTGTCATCCTTTTATTCTTTCTGCCATTTTCTGAAAAAATTGATTTAAAAACAAATTCAATAAAGTATAAAACTTTTAAAATAATTGAAACTATAGATACAATATATAACAAAATTATTCTTTTAAAAAAAGAGAATCAGTATATACTTATATCTAATGGTTTCCAAGAATTTTCAAGCCAACCAGACTATTTTTCTATAAAAAATATATCTTTTTTTTCTATCGCTTTTTCTTCTGAAGTTAAAAGAGTTGGTATATATGGAAGTCCAGAAATGATAGAGGAATTAGCAAAGTATAAAATACCAGAAATATATTTTTTTGAAAAAGATAGAAGGAAAATAGAGATTATAAAGGATTATTTTTTGAAAAGGGGATACAGAAATATCATTTTTCTAAATTCTGATATTAAAAAATTTTTGACTGAAAAAAAATTAAATTTTGATATTTTTATTCTTACAAATTCTTTACCTTTAAGTTTAAAAGAAAATTATTTTCTTACAGATGAGTTTATCAATTTTATTTCTAATTTTACTAAAAATTTTGTAATTTTATTGCCAGGAAGTTATGATTATTATGGTAAAATTCTTTCTAAGGTCCATTCCTCAATTTATAAGACATGTAAAAAATATTTTAAAAATGAAATTATAATTTTTACATATCCAATGATTATATGTTTCTCAAATGAGAAATTGAAATTAAATAAAAATTTTATTCTTGATAAAGAATATTTTAATAGTGAATATTTAAATTATGTTCTTGATCAAAACAAAAAAAATCAATATTTAAAAAAAATATTGAGTGTGAATTCCTATGAAAATAATCTATCTAATCAGTTCTGTTTATATTATTCTTTATCTTATTATTTTTCTCAGACATCAACTAAAATTGGTAACTTAATGGATTCAATTTTTACTAAATTATATAATGTTAGAAAATTTATATATTCTGTTTTTTTAATTTTATTTTTATTTATGCTTTTCCCATTCCCTTCTCCTTACTCCTCAATCATTTTAACAAATG
>JAMWCO010000003.1 GCA_023818785.1 Candidatus Omnitrophota bacterium | reverse complement strand
GTTTTAATCCTTTCATATAGTCAAGTGATAAATAAAAAGGAAGGAGAAAAAATTAAAGATTTTGTTAAAAATGGAGGTATTTTAATATCAACACCATGGGTTGCTGCAGTTTCAAATTATGGTAATTTTTATACTACTTATCCATCAGAAGAAAGTGGACTTAGTGAATTACTTGGATTTAAACTGTTAAATACATCTCAAGAAGTAAATGTAGAAGAATTTTTTATTGAAAGCGATATTTACCCTGAAATAAAAGGACTTTTATTAAAAAGCAAAGGCAGAGACAAGGTTTTAGAGTTAAAAGAGGATGTAAAAATTATTGCAAAATATAAAGATGGAACTCCAGCAATATTAGAAAGAAAATATGGCAAAGGAAAGGTTATATATCTAAATTTTATTTATGATTGGGATAACTGGTGGATTAGTTTTTATGAAAAAGGTAGAGAAGCATACAGAAGATTGTTTGATACATTGATCAAGAGAAATAGTAAAGTTAAAAATGAATATTTTATTTCATTTTTAAGTTATGAGAAGACAGAATTAAATAAAGGTTGGTATGGAATGATTTTAAGAGATATACCTGAAAAAGGGGATGCTATTCCTTACTGGGCTTTTCAATTATATTCTGACCCAACTGGCAAGATTAAATATCTCTGTATTTTTTCTGACCATAGGAGTCCAATTATTGAAGGAGAGATTTATCTTGAGGATAAAGATAAAAGTTTGATTAATCTTTTTAATAATAAAGAACTTGAAAAGAATAAAGATGGGAATTATAGAATAATTTTAAATCCAGGAGAAGGAGTAATTTTAGCGATGATTGATAAAGAAATAATTCCAAAAGATATTTTAGTAAATTCTCCTTCTTCAATTAAGTTAGGAGACAATTTATTTTTAGATATTTCTTTAATAGGGATTAAAAAAATTGAAAATGTTGTTTATGGAGGGATTGTTGAAGTTTTTGATCCTGAAGGGAATTATTTAAAATCTCATTCTATTTTAAATTTACAATTACATTCTGGAAAAGGTAAATGTAAAATTTATTTTGTGGAAAATGATAAACCAGGAATTTACAAAATTATTATTACAGAAAGTATAACAGGAATAAAAAAAGAAATATTTATAAAAGTAAATTCAGATAAAAAAACAAAATTTAAATTGAGCCCATTTCCAGAAAGAAAAGAAGATGAGATTATATTATATAAGTTAACTGATGAAGAGTTTATTGATTTATTTAAAAAACTTAAAGATATTTATACAAGGGACTATGATGGATTGGAAAATAAATATATGTTGAGTTATTATCTTTTTGTTCCTTTTAGACCTGAAAATAGACATTCAATAATGAGGAAATTAGGAAGGACAGAATGGATGAAACATTTTGATAAATTTGTTAAAGAGATAAGGAAAGGAGAAACTTTTTACTTAATAGGAGAAGATATAAATATTGACCCAATAACAGGACTTGAAATTGACCCACTTGCTTCAAAAGATATAAGAGAATTTATTGAAAGATTAAAAAATATAGGAGAAACAGAAACAAAAATAATTGAAAATGTAAAAATTGAAAAAATTAAAATAGGAGAAGGTTTTTTAATAATTATTTATGATACACTTGATAGAATAATTTATCATAGCGATGATTTTCAGAATCGGAGGACCGTCCTCCGAAAAGTTTTGAAAAATGGGAATAAAAAAGGTATAATATAAAATAAAGAAATAAAAGTTAATGGACCCGTAGCTCAACGGCAGAGCAGCGGACTCATAATCCGTTGGTTGCTGGTTCGAATCCGGCCGGGTCCATTTTTTATAGTTAGGAAGGAAATGTGAGACATAGGCAAGATACAAAAATTTAGCAAAAAAATGTGTAAAAATAAATCTGAAGAAAATGAAAAAGTGTTACCAGGCTACTCATCTATGCGTTAATTTTACTTTTTTAAAAAATTTATTTAAAATTTATTTTTATGGAGAATTTATTTCAAGATGTATGGAGAAAAATAGAGGATTTTTGGATTAAAAAAGGTTGTTTATTATGGCATCCTTATAATGTTGAAGTAGGAGCTGGAACTTTAAATCCTGCGACTTTTTTTGGGATTATAGGAAATAAAAAATGGAATGTTGTCTACCTTGAACCATCTGTAAGACCAACTGATGGAAGATATGGAGAAAATCCAGTTAGATTATATCTTCATCATCAGATACAGGTAATAATGAAACCTCCTCTTAACAATATTCAAAAAATTTATTTGAAAAGTTTGGAATATATTGGGATTTCTGCAAAAGAACATGATATAAGATTTATAGAAGATAATTGGGAAGCGCCTACTCTTGGTGCATGGGGAGTTGGTTGGGAAGTTTGGATTGATGGACTTGAAATAACTCAATTTACTTATATGCAGCAGGCAGGAGGAATAGACCTTATACCACCAGCAATTGAAATTACTTATGGACTTGACAGAATTGTAAATTTTCTTCAAAATGAAAAGAATGTTTTTAATTTAAAATGGAATAAAGAAGTGAAATATGGAGATATACATAAGGAAAGAGAAAAAGAATATTCAATCTATGGATTTGAGATTGCAGATACAAATTTTTTATTTGAGGTCTTTGAAAAGTTTGAGAAAGAAGCAGAAAAAATTTTAGATAAAGAGTTGATTTATCCAGCATATGATTACATTTTAAAACTTTCACATATTTTTAATTTACTTGATTCAAGAAAAGCAATTAGTGTTAGTGAAAGGGTTAGGTATATTCAAAGAGTGAGAAGACTTGCAAATAGGTGCGCTTTACTTTACATAGAAAAAGGAAAAGGTATAATATGAAATAAGCCGGGATGGTGGAATTGGCAGACACGTACGTTTGAGGGGCGTATGGCGTTAGCCGTGGGGGTTCGAGTCCCCCTCCCGGCAAGTAATACAGGAAAAAATTGAGAAGAAGAAGTAAGGGAAGAATACAGAGTCCACGGCTAAAGGGGTTATAGGGGAAAGTAATGTCCCCTATGATTTTCGTCGTGGGGGGAGGACTATATCAGGAGGGGGAAGCACCCCCTCCTGAATAAGGCGTGGGGGTTCGAGTCGTCCTCCCGGCAAGTAATATAGGAAAATGGAAGAAAAACTAAAAAGAATTAAAAGAACAAAATTATACGAAAGTAATTTTGAATGGGAAGAAGATGGTGTTTTTAATCCTGGAGTTATTGTTGAAAATAATCAGGTTCATATAATTTATAGGGCTATAAAATGTGAGAATTATTCACGTCTTGGATATTTGAAATTAAAATCAGAAAAAGAAATTGAAAAATATGAATATCCTATTATCTGTCCAACAGAAGATTATGAAAAGCAAGGGATTGAAGACCCAAGAATAACAAAGATAGAAGAAACTTATTTTTTGACATATACTGCCTATGATGGTAAAAATGCAAGAATTGCAGTTGCTGAATCAAAAAACTTAATAAATTTTAAAAAGTTAGGTATAATCAGTCCAAATATTACATTTCTTGAAGCAATAAATATTGCCAATACAGATAGATATAAGGAATTTTGGGGAAAACAGATAAGAGAGAAAGGTGAAAATATTATTATATGGGATAAGGATGGCTGTCTTTTCCCTGAAAAAATAAATGGGAAATATTTATTACTTCATAGGATTGAACCTGATATACAGATTGTTTATTTTAATGATTTTTTTGAGTTAAAAGATAAAGATTTTTGGGAAGAATATTTTAGAAAAATAGAGGGGAAAATAGTAATGAAATCAAAATATAAATGGGAAAGTGAAAAGATTGGTGCTGGTGCACCGCCTTTAAAAACTGATTATGGATGGTTATTATTATATCATGGAGTTGATAAAAATAGAGTTTATAGAGTAGGACTTTCACTCCTTGACATTGAAAATCCTCAAAAAGAAATTGCACGACTTCCATTCCCTCTCTTTGAACCTGATTATGAATGGGAAAAAAATGGGAATGTTGCTAATGTTGTATTTCCAACAGGTGCTTTTATAAAGGATGGTATTTTTTATATTTTTTATGGGTGTGCTGATAAAAGGATTGGATGTGCTGAAATAGAATTGGATGAAATAATAAAATTATTGAAAAAGTGTGAAAATTAAAGAAAAAACACCAATTTGGGAAGACATTTTGATAATTATTTCAGTATTTTCTTTGTGGCCTACAATTTTAAAAAAAGAATCTTTCCTAAGTCGTTTTATAATGTTTATCTTTCTTGGGATACTTACTTGGATTTTGATAAGAAGAGTTAAAAGGATTAAAAATATTTAAAATGAAACCTAAACTTTTATTTATTTTTTTCCTATTTTTCCTTTGTGGATGTAAAACTCAAAATAATCAATGGAAAGAGAAAGTTAAAATGGGTGACTATTATTTTGTAAATAAAAATATTGATATGGCTTTAAAATATTGGATTGAATCCCTTCAAATAAAAAAAGACCCTTTAACTTATGAAAAAATTGTTTCTTCTTTTATAATTAAAAATGATTTTAATGAAGGGGAAAGATATGCTTTAGAAGGTTTGACATATTTTTGTAATTGTGATAATCTTTTATTTAATTTGGCACTTATTGAATTTTATCTTGGAAAGCATGATAATTCGTTGAGAATACTTGATGAACTTCTAATGAAAAATATGTATTATCCGAATGCACATTATCTAAAAGGAATTATATACGAAAAAAATGGAGAAATTGAAAAGGCAAAAAAAGAATTTATAGAAGAGATAAATATAAATCCTGGTTCAAAAAAGGCATGGAAAAAAATTAAGGAGATGAAAAATGAGAAATAAAATTTTTATACTTTTCTTTTTTATTTTAATCCATCTTTTATTTCCTCAAGATACAGTATCTTATATAAAATTTTTCTCTTCTTTAAAATCAAGATTCCCAGGAAGTGATGGACATAAAAAAGCAGGTGACTTTATTGAGAATAAGTTTAAAGAGTTCGGACTTAAAAATGTTAAAAGAGAATACTTTATTACAGTTGTTCCTATTGAGAAATATGCTTATATAGAATATAAAGGGAAAAGGATTGATATAAATTGTTTATGGCCTAATCTTGTTAGGACATCTACTTTACCGCCAGAAGGGATAGAAGGAAGACTTATTTATGCAGGGAAAGGTGATTTAAAAGATGTTGAAGGAAAGGAGTTAAAAGGCGGGATTATTGTTATGGATTTTGATTCAGGGAGTAATTGGATTAATTTTGCAATGCTTGGTGCAAGATGCTTTATTTTTGTTAATAAAGGAGAAATAATAAGAACAGAAGGTGAGAAGAAATTTTTATCTGTTCCAATAGATGTTCCAAGATTTTATTCTGATAAAGAGGAAATAATAGAACTTGCAAAAAAAGAAGTAAATGTGAAATTATATGCAAGAATGGATTGGGAAAAAGTTTTTGATTCAAATATCTATGGATATATTGAAGGGAATGATAAAAAATTAAAAGATGAGTTGATAATTATAAGTTCATATTATGATAGTATAAGTGTTGCACCCAATGTTTCTCCTGGTGCTACTTCTGCATGTGGGATATCTACTTTGATTGAACTTGCTGAATATTTTGTTAAAAATAGACCAAAAAGAAGTATCCTTTTTCTTGCAACATCCTCCCATTTTATGAGTATGAGAGGTATTGATGCTTTTATTCAAAAACATTGTAGAAATGAAAAACCATTTTCAGAAAGAATTAAAAAAGAAGATAGGATAAAAGTAGCACTTTTTATTGGTCTTGATATTTCCAGTAATTCTGACAAAATTGGAGTATGGCATAATTCTTATGAATTTTATTATCAAAGATTTTTTGCTCCAATAGGTAAAAAGTTTATGGAATACTCTGAAAAAATAAGTAAAATTTTAAATTATCCATATGTTCCACTTGTTAATGGTATAAGTCCAGAAAAAGGGATTGTCTGGGATACATTTTTGCCTGAAAAGATAAGGGCAGATGGTGAATATATGATAATATCTGGGAATCCTGCTATATCTTTAATAACTGTTAATGATGGTAGATGGAAACTTGATACTCCTTCTGATACATTTGAAAATTTAAATATTTCAAATATTCAAAAACAAGTAGTTTTTTTAAAGTATCTTCTTTCTTATGCTTTAAATGATGAAGAACTTTTCTCTGAAAGTGAATTGAAATTAAAAGATATTATGTCTACTTTAAAAGCAAGAGTTGTTACATTTAATCCTAAAAAAAGTTTTGTTCCAAATGACCCTGTTAAAAATGCAATTGTTGTCCCAAGAATTTATAATGTTTATAATCTTCTTGATTTCAAGAAAACATATATGGGTGTAAGAGGACATCTTTTTGGTATTACAGACGAAAATGGAGAATGTGAAATTTCAAGATTGATATTAAATCAACCAGGTAATGTGTACTTAAATGCTTTTTATATAGAATCAAAAAATGGTGATATTATTCTTGCTACTGATTATGGAGTAAATGGAAACCAGCAATATCCAATTGTCTTTCCTATGGATACAAGAGAAAAAGAAAGAATGATTGTTCTTTTTAAATGTAAAGAAATCTCTCTTTTTGGGCTTATTGACCCCCAATACTTAATTCAGATAAATACAATAAATGTTTTTGATATTTCTAATAGTTTCCCAGATGCCTATGGTTATTATCTCCCATACCCTGATTATATTCCATTTACTTGGACTTCTGAATGTGAACCAGTTGGATGTGTTTTTGCAAAAGAAAATACTAAAATAAAGATAATTGGGGAGACAGGTCCTCTTGGTAAAAGATTATTACTTTTAAATTCAAAAGAAACATATACTAATAGAGAATGGGCTGAAGGTTTGGGATTCCCAGTTAATCAATTCTCTGCAATTTATTATACTCCATATCAATCAGCAAAAGATATGATAATACTTGATAATTTTAGAAGATATAATTTTGAAAAATATGGGATTAAAAATGAACGACTTATTGAGTTGCAGAAAAAATCACAAAATTTACTCAAAAAAGCAGAAGAAGTATTTGAAGAGAAGAAGTGGTATGATTTTTTAAAATTTTCGAGACAATCCCAGAGTATAGAAGCGAGAGCATATCCTGATGTTAAAAATACTGCAAATGATGTTGTAAAAGGGATAATATTTTATTTTGTGATTCTTTTACCATTTGCATATTTTTGTGAAAGATTATTTTTTGGATTTTCAAAACTTGAAAAAAGAATTTTGGGTGTCTTTGGAATCTTTCTTATTATATATTGGATTATGAGATATGTTCATCCTGCTTTTAAATTAACAAATGCTCCTGAGGTGATACTCCTTTCATTTATTGTTTTTGTTCTTTCAGGAGTTGTAATTTCTATAGTTGGGTCAAAATTTGAAGAACAGATGCAAAGAATGAAAAGAGAGACATCAAAGGTATATCAGACAGATGTTGGAAGAATAACAGCAACAGGGACAGCATTTTCACTTGGGGTTGCAAATATGAAGAGAAGGAAAATGAGAACTGCTTTAACTTCAATAACTCTTATCCTATTAACATTCACAGTTCTTTCTTTTACATCAATAAAATCCTATTTGAAATTCAATCAGATTTTAAGACCAAATAAGCCAATTTATACTGGTTTACTTTTAAGGGATAGGAACTGGGCTCCTTTACAAGAAATATCTTATGAATATACAGAAAATGAATTTTCTGATAAGGGGATAATTTGTCCAAGGAGTTGGTTAATTTTAAAAACACTTGGGAGTAAGACAGCAATAGAGATAAAATATGGTAATAAATCATTTCAATCTACTGGAATTTTAGGATTAACTTCTATGGAAAAGGAAATATTACATATAGAAAAAACGATTATTATGGGTAAATGGTTTGAAGATGACCAAGAAAATGTAGTTTTAATTTCTGATAAAATAGGTAAAGAGTTTGGTATTAAAAGTCAAGATATTGGAAATATAAAAGTAAATATTTATGGCGAGGAATTTATTGTTAAAGGTATTTTTGATAGTAAAAAATTGAATGAAATAAAAGACCTTGATGATGAAAGAATAACTCCTGTTGATTTTTCAACCCTCCCAGAAAAAGAAATAACACAGATGAAAATGGAAAAAACATCACAGATTTTTACTTCACAGATCCAATTAAGGTCATTTACTCATACAGAAGGTGAAAATATAGTTATAATGCCATTTAAAAAAGTTATGGATTTAAAAGGTAATTTACATTCAATTGCAGTAAAATTTAATGAGAATTTAGCTCCACCTAAATTACTTGTTGAAGAATTTATAACAAAACTTGCTGGTATTGTATTTGCTGGATTTGAAGACAAAACATTTGTTTATAGTAGCATTGGTTTTACATCTTTTGGAGGAATAAGTAATATTTTAATTCCTATTTTGATTGCTTCTTTAATTGTTTTAAATACTATGCTTGGTTCTGTTTATGAGAGAATAAGAGAGATTGGAACATATAGTGCTGTTGGACTTGCTCCAGTTCATATTGCTTCTTTATTTTTTGCAGAATCACTTGTTTATGCTATTTTAGGTGCGGTTGGTGGATACCTTTTGGGTCAAGTTGTTTTAAAGATATTACTTGTTAGTGGATTATTGAAAGGACTTGTTTTAAATTATTCTTCTCTTTCAGCAGTCATTGCAACAATTATAATAGTGATAACTGTTCTTCTTTCTACTCTATATCCTGCAAGGAAAGCATCTCAAATGGCTGTTCCTGATGTTACAAGAAAATGGATTTTGCCAGAACCAAAAGGAGATAATTGGGAATTTGAATTTCCTTTTACAGTAAGTGAATATGAAGTTTTAGGACTTGCTACATTTTTAACAGAATATTTTAATGCATATCAAGATGTTTCTCTTGGGAATTTTTATACTACTGGTGCGCAATTAAATTATGAAAAGTTACAATCTGAGAAAAATAAATATATTGTCAAAACAGATGTATGGCTTGCACCTTTTGACCTTGGTGTAAGCCAATCATTTAAAATGGTGTTTGAACCACTTGGTGAATATAATTTTTATACAATAAATTTATTTATGAAAAGAACAAGTGGTGAATCAACTGACTGGAAACGACTTAATAGAAGATTTCTTGATGGAATAAGAAAACAGTTTTTAATATGGAGAACAGTAAGTGGAGAAATAAAAAAAGATTATGAGAATCAGGGTAAAAATTATCTAAGATTAGAATAAGGGGGTAAAATGGATGATTTAAAAAATATAGATTTTGAACCAGAAATTTCAGAAAAATTTGAAGATGGGTTTAATTTTAGAACTCTTCTTGCTGCCTTATTTATTGGTTTTATAATGCTACCTGGTTCAATATACCTTGGACTGATTACAGGAGGTGGACTTGGAGGTGCTGCTCAATGGGTAACTGTTATTCTTCTTGTTGAAATAGCAAAAAGGTCATTTACTCAATTGAAAAAACAGGAAATTTATATTGTATATATTCTTGCTTCATCCTTAGTTTCTGCAGGACTTATACTTGGAACAGGATTTTTAGTTCTTCAAGGAGGTGCTTTTTCTGACCTTATCTGGAAACAATATCTCGTTCAATCGCCATACGCTGAATCGTTTGGATTAACTCCTCATATTCCAAAATGGGCTGTCCCTCCTCCTAACTCAGATGCAATTTTAAAAAGGACATTTTTTCATAAAGAATGGCTTATCCCTATTTTACTTATAATTGTTCATAATGTTTTGTACAGAATAAATATGTTTTCTCTTGGATATGCACTCTTTAGAATAACAAGTGATTATGAAAAACTACCATTCCCTATGGCTCCAGTTGCTTCTGAAGGCGCTACATCTTTGGCTGAAGTTAGTGCTAAAAAAGAGACATGGAGATGGCGTGTTTTTAGTATTTCAGCAATGATTGGTGTTATATTTGGTGCTTTTTATGTTGTTATTCCAACAATAACAGGACTTTTAATGGCTAATCCATTGCAACTTTTCCCAATACCATGGGTTGATTTAACAACTCAAATAGAAACAATATTACCTTCTGGTGTACTTGGGTTTGTAACTGACATTGGTGCTATTTTAACAGGATTTGTATTACCCTTTTGGGTTGTAACTGGAACTTTCATTAGTTCTTTTTTATGTCAAGTAATAGGCAATCCAATACTCTATAAAATTGGAATTATAAAAAACTGGCAACCAGGTATGACTGCAATTCCAGCAAGTGTTGTAAATACTATGGATTTCTGGATAAATGTAACTATAGCAAGCGGGATTGTAGTTGGACTTATTGGGATATGGAAAACAATAACTTCATTTAAAAATAAATTTGATAGAATTGAAAGAAAAATACCTGAAGGAAGAGGTGATTATCCTATTGGTATTGCTCTTACTTTATGGGTTTTATCAACAATAATTTATATAATTATCTGCCATATACTTGTGCCTGGTTTTCCTGTAATACTTTTTATCTTTTTTGGCTTTGTATTGACTCCATTTTTAAGTTATACATCTGCAAGAATGTTTGGAATTACTGGAGTTGCAAGTGGAGTTGCTTTCCCATATGTAAGAGAGGCTACTTTTATTTTAAGTGGATATAAAGGAGTTGATATATGGTTTGCTCCTATTCCTTATTTTAATCATGGACATCTTTCACAGGCATTTAAACAACTTGAACTAACGAGAACAAAATTTACATCATGGTATAAAGCAGAATTTACAGCACTTGGTATTATGCTTTTCTGTAGTTTCCTTTTCTGGTCAATAATATGGAGAATGGCACCAATTCCATCTTCTGTATATCCATTTGCTCAAAAAATGTGGCCTATGAGTGCTATATTTAATGCCTTATGGGCAACAAGCACTCTTGAAAGTGGAGCAAAATGGATGATAGAGGCAATAAAACTTAAATCAATTCTTACTTCCACATTTATAATATATTTAATTTATGGAATTATTTCATTTTTTAAAGCACCTATTGGATTTTTTTATGGAATGGTGGGTGGAATAGTTACTCTCCCTCATTATGCAATTCCTATGTTTTTAGGAGCTTTACTTGGAAGATTTTATATGAGTAAAAAGATAGGTTCTAATTGGCGAAAATATACACCAATAATTCTTGCAGGATATGCTTGTGGTTTTGGACTTGTTGGTATGATTTCAGTTGCAGTTGCTTTAATTGCAAAAACAGTATTCCAGATTATTTATTAATTTTTTAAAATTTTGTCATTACTGTATATTTAAGCACTACCTGGTCATTATTTTTAACTTTTACTGGAAATTTTATAGTATAGGCATCAATTTTTTCATAATCATGTGTTTTTTCTAATATTTCCCATGTCCCATATAAATGTTCAATAATATCAACCAAAACATCTTCTTTCTTAAAGTTTTTAATTTTTATCTCATAAGTATCTTTAAAAATTTGTTGACTTATTTTTTCATGGGAAATAATTTTTCTTTCACCTTTTATATCAAATGCATTACCAAGGGATAATTTTACTTTTTCTCCTATAGGTGTATGAGATATAAAATTTTCTCCTATAAATAGACTCCCATCTTTTTCACTTTTAAAAACTCTTAATTTTCCAGATGGTAATACTTCATCTTCATTTTTAAATTCAATTAAAACTTCCACTTTTTCATTGTAAGGTAGATTTCTCCAGTTATCATAATGATAATATCTATGAACTGTTCCATCATAAACATATTTTTTATCAACTTTAATATCTTTCTTTGAAAGAAAATTTATTTGCTTAATTTCTCCATCCTTTATATCTGTCTTGGTTTTTAAAGTATATTTATGATATTCAAAAACTTGACTTTCTTGGAAAGGAGGTATTATTGCTCTTTCCATTTTTTCAGCAAGTCCTACTTTCGTTAAAGGGACAGGTTCTGCAATCTTTTTAACTTCTCCTGCAATAAGAACAAGAGAAACATTTTCATAATCTGTTCCTGTTTTATTATCAATTGTTATAAATCCATTAATTTTTAATTTATTTTTTTCTTCATTATATTCACCAACATAATCTGCCTTCCAGTTTATATTTGATGTAATATATTTAAGAATAAATTTTTGAACCACATTTTTGTTACTTTGGATAAGAAATTTAAGTTTTGGTTTTAAATTTAATTCCATAATTTCAAAATTTATCTTCATTAGATTTTCCTTATTTAAGACTGAAATTTTATCTTTTTCTTCAATGCCTATATATCCTGAATCATAAAATAAAAGTTTACCTGAATGAAGTTGACCATCTTTTGTTATAATATCAACTTTTTTGCCAATATTTTTTGAAAAAACTTTTTCTGAGTTCAAAATATCATAATCAAATACTTGTTCTAAAATTGAAAAATTTATATTATTACTTAAGGGATAAAATTGAATACTTGTTGGTTCAATGAACTTTGGAATATCTGTAAAAATGATTGTTGATTTTCCTGAAGGAATTTCAATTTCTCTTTCTTCATCACAAACAGCAAAATTTTGATTATAAATAACCATTTTTATCTCCTTAGATTCAGTTGCAAAACTTACAATCAATCCTAAAAATATAAATATTTTTTTCATAAATCACCTCCTAAAGGACCGCCCTCCGAAACCATCCCACTACAAAAGAAGATTGCTAATCGGAGGGGGTGGGATTGTTTCTCCTTTTCCTTCATTTTTACTGTTATATTTAGTTTCATTTTATTCCTCTGTTTTTACTCTTTGCCTTATTATTACCGAAACCATCCCACCTACAGAAGAAGATTGCTAATCGGAGGGGGTGGGATTGTTTCTCCTTTTCCTTCATTTTTACTGTTATATTTAGTTTCATTTTATTCCTCTGTTTTTACTCTTTGCCTTATTATTACCGAAATCATCCCACCTACAGAAGAAGATTGCTAATCGGAGAGGGTGGGATTGTTTCTCCTTTTCCTTCATTTTTACTGTTATATTTAGTTTCATTTTATTCCTCTGTTTTTACTCTTTGCCTTATTATTACCGAAACCATCCCACTTACAGAAGAAGATTGCTAATCGGAGGGGGTGGGATTGTTTCTCCTTTTCCTTCATTTTTACTGTTATATTTAGTTTCATTTTATTCCTCTGTTTTTACTTTTTGCCTTATTATTACCGAAACCATCCCACCTACAGAAGAAGATTGCTAATCGGAGGGGGTGGGATTTGAACCCACGATCCGATTACTCGGATACACGCTTTCCAAGCGTGCGCACTCGGCCACTATGCGACCCCTCCTTTTATTTGATTTTCTTGTTTTTTAAATAATTGAGTCGTAGGGAATTGATACCCTGCTTTAATCCTTTTATAAAATATCTTTTTTGCAAGACGATTTAATTGGTCATAAGTTATTCTACCTTCTTCTAATAATTTTAATTGTGCTTTTGCTTTCTTTCTTTTCCTGTGATAAATTTTTCTCATTTCTTCTTTAAGTTTACCCATTTCTTCCTCCTTCTATTTTAAAATTATATTTTTTTATAACAACAAATTCAATAGAAAAGTTTATGAAGATTTAAAGAGAGTTTCTATTTATTACTTCTGAAATTAAAAGTAGATTTTTCTGCCACCTATCTTTTGGTATATCTTCTGTAATTCCAATTATTAATCTAAAATCTTTTTTTGCAATTTCAATATATTTTCTAACAGTTTCTTTAATTTTTTCTTCAGAAGCAAGATGTAAAGAAGAAGGAAAATTTATCCATAAAATTTTGTCTTTCCATAAATTATATGCATCTTGAAACTCCATATCAGTATCTGGAGAAGGAGAAAAAGCTTCAACATAATCAATAGGTGCTTTTGCAATTAAATCAGCCCAGACTTTATTATTCCCATCAAGATGTGGACCAAAAACTTTTCCTTTTTTATGTAAAACATCACTTGCTTCATAATATAAAGGTAAAACATATTTTTCAAACCTTTCTCTACCCATAACATCGCCAGTTTCATTTCCACCAAAATTAAAAGCAAAACAGGGTGATTCAGCACAAATTTTATATATTTCTTTTATTTTATCAGCCATTGCCTTATATAATTTTTCAATTTCATCTCGTCTTTCAACCCATTCTTCAGAAAATTTCTCAATGCCCATAAAATGAACCATTATTTCATGTAAAGGTGTTGCTGCAATACCTGCTCTTAAAAAAACATCATTACCAACCATCTTTTCAGTTTCAATAAAATTTTCATAATCTGGTATATACTTTGCATTTCTCACCATAAATAATATTTTTTTGTAATCATCTGGTGTTTTAAAAATATGTGAGATTCTCCAAGTTGTAAATTCTGTTTCTGATGTTTTTCTTGATGTTTCTTCAAGTTCTCCATAAGGAGTTGCAATTATTCTTTTTGTATATTCAACCCCATTTTCAGTATATATAATTGTTTTAAAATTTATATCTTGATAAATAATTTTATAAACACTTATTCTCTTTATAATACATAAACCACTATTTCTCAATATTCTTTCAACTTCACATTGAGGCAATTTATTTTCATATATTGTAAAAGGAATTTTATCAGGTTTTTTTCTTTTTAAAACAAATTCAACTCTCTCTTTTGGTTTCATTATTCTTTTAAAAATTTAATATAATTTTCTATTTCTTTTATTTCCTCACCAGTAATTTTTGAAATAATATAAACTATTTTTTCTTTTGTTTTTTCATTGATTTCAACATAAGGATATTCATTTTTTACAAGTAGTTTATAGAAATAATTTAATGAATTTTTACCAATTTTTATTAATGCTTCTTCTACTTCTTTATCAATTCTTGTCCATTTCCCTTTTCCATTATACTGAAGGTAAACAATTCTTTCCTCATTTAACAATCTAAAAAGAAAAGGGATTGCTTTTTCTAATCTCATCTCTCCTATTTTATAAATACCTATTACTGATTCTTCTGAATTTATTGAAAAAGTCTTTTTAACTTCTTCGTAAATTAAATTATATTCATATTCCTTTTTATCCTTGCCAAATAAAAAGAAAGAAAAAAACAAAAAAATAAACAGAGACTTTTTACTCATTATCTCCCTTTTTATTTAAATAAATTTTACTTAAATTATAAAAACCTGTCAAGTAAACGGAGATTTCGCTAATCACTATTGACATTAACATAATTTAATTTTTCTCTAAATTTTTCATAAGTATAAGGTGTTTTTCCCGAATGATACTTCCAAGGACGGTCCTTAGGTGAGTGACATGTCAACCTACGAAGTTACTCTTTTTCAAGCATATAGGAGGTGTTTACCTAATTATCTCAAATTTGGCAGGGAATTGACATAAAAGAAAATCTATTTTAAACTGATACAGATGAAAATTTAAAAATTAAAATTGAAGAAGGTTTATATGAAATTATGATTGGAAGTTCCTCAGAAGATATAAAGTTTAAGAAGAAATTGAAGTTAAAGGAAATAAATTTTTGAGAAAAAGAAAGATTTTTTCTAAGATATAAGATTAAAATAAGGAGACAAAATGGAAGATAGAATGAAATGGTGGAGAGAGGCAAAATTTGGAATGTTTATTCACTGGGGAATTTATAGTATTCCTGCAAGAGGCGAATGGGTTATGTTCTGTGAAAGGATACCAAAAGAAGAATATAAAAAGTTTGCTAAAAAGTTTAATCCAAAAAATTACAATCCAGGTGAATGGGCACAGATTGCAAAAGAAGGCGGAATGAAATATATTGTTTTAACAACAAGACACCATGATGGTTTTTCCCTTTTTGATAGTAAAGTGAGCGATTTTACTGCTCCAAAATATATAAGCAGAGACCTTATTGCTGAATATGTTGATAGTTGCAGAAAGTTTGGATTAAAAATAGGATTTTATTATTCTCTTTGTGATTGGAGATATGATGCTTTTTTTAATGGTCATGAAAAAGACCCATCTGGTTGGAAGGAACTTGTTGATTATGTCCATACTCAGGTTAGAGAACTTATGACAAATTATGGGGAAATTGATATTTTATGGTATGATGGACCAGGCCCTTATAAACCCGAACACTGGCAATCAGAAAAATTGGACAGAATGGTAAGAGAACTACAACCACAGATAATTATAAATGATAGAAGTTTATTACCCGAAGATTTCAGTACTCCAGAACAACATATTGAACCAACTAATAGAGATTGGGAAGCATGTATGACTTTAAATGACCACTGGGGATATTGTAAATATGACAATAATTATAAAACACCAAAACAGGTTGTAATAAATCTTGTAAGATGTGCTAGTTATGGCGGAAATTATTTATTAAATGTTAGTCCAAAACCAGATGGTAAAATACCAGTAAAAAGTAAGAAAATTTTAAAAGAAGTTGGAAAATGGTTGAAAATATATGGTGAAAGTGTATATGGAACAGAAAGAACAAATTTTGAATGGCACAATTTTCATCCTGGAATTATAACAAAAAATGGTAATAAATTATATTTACATATTTTTTACTGGTTTAAAGAATTTGCAATAGGGAATTTGAAGATAGATATAAAAAATGCATATTTTTTGAAAGAAGGGATTGGTGTTGATTTTGAGGTAAAATATGATAGAATTGTTTTTAAAAATCTTCCTGAAAAACCACCAGATCCAATAGATACAGTAATTGTACTTGAATATGAAGGAGAGATAGAAAAAATAAATTCATTTAGACCATTTTGAAATATGAATATAATTGCATTTTAAAATCAAAAGGGGTGGTACAGGCAAAACAACAATTTAGGTTAATTTTGCTGCTGATTGAATAAGTTAAAAGAAAGGGTTTTAATAATTGATTTAGACCTATTAGAGGAAGAAGAATTAAAGGAAAAATTAGCCAATTCATTCTTAAGTTGATAGACCAGATAGACAGACATATTTTTCTGACCTTATTGATTTTGTCAGAGATAGGGGATATAAGTAGGTTCAGTTCTACCAAAAAGTGTGTTTTTATGCAGGGTTAGCCCAAGTACAATAGACAGGTTAGAGAAAGGGAAGAATAAAGCACCAGTAGCAATAGATCAGAAACTTTGTTAAAAAATAAACAAGTTTATAAGATAAGAGAAAGGAAATTATTTTTCAGGTAAGCCCTTGTATCTTTGTGGTCCATAAGAGACCTTTTTAATGATTGGGATACCTGAACTCAGATGCAATATAGTGTGCTACAAGTACCAATAGATGTTTGGGATAAAACCTTTTTGATAAAAATCTGAGTTGAAAAAAATGAAAAAGAGGGTTGACAAGCCTTTTCATAGATGAAGCAATTCGTTTTGTTGACAAAAATAAAAATATAGTGTATAATAAATATAAAATGGGAAATAGAAAAAATAAAAATGAACTCTCTCTCTCTCTCGTAGATATATTATTATAAAAAATTTCTTCTTTTATAAAAATCCTCTATTTTACATCTACCAGTTATTATGGTGGATGATTATATATAAATTAAATTTTAAAAATGGAGGTGCAATATGAAGCAAAAATTTTCAAAGAGCATCTTTTCAAAACCACATGGCTTCACTTTAATAGAGTTGTTAGTCGTAGTAGCAATCATTGCTATTTTGGCAGCGATGCTTTTACCAGCATTATCTCGTGCAAGAGAAAATGCAAGAAGAACTGTATGTCTTAATAATTTAAAGCAAATAGGTCTTGCAATACATCTTTATGCACAGGATTATGATGATAATTTACCAACAAGAACCAATCCTCCTGCTTATGATGGATATGTTTTATGGAAAGGGGATACTGAAGTTTATGGCCCTTTAGGTTTTCTATTTCAAGGATACAGAGTTTATGGAAAAGGAAAATATGTTGCTTCACCAGAAACATTTATATGTCCAAGTGCTTCAAAAAAATGGATTTGGTATGCAAAAATTACTGCTATAAAAAGTAATTTTGAAGTAGTTGGTGTGGATAAAGATGCAAGAAGTAATTACACATATAATACTTCATATATAATTTATGCACCACCAGGATATGCGCCATGGGCAGCTATTTATGGTAAATTATCAAGGGCTGTTTCTTCTCCATTTGCATGTGCTGCTGATGGTTATGCTGTTGACTATAATTGGATTAACCATCCTGATCCGAAAGATATTGGATTACCTATTGGATTTAATGTATTGTTATGGGATGGAAGTGTAAAATGGGTTGATGATAGCAAACATGTTATATGTAATAGAAGCGATTATTACCATAAAGGTAATATGAACACTTATTCAACTTTTTGGAGTGTAAATTTTAAATGATAAGAATAATTTTTATTTTATTTTTATTTCTTTTTTTACCTGGATTTGTTGAGAATGGAAGGGTTGTTTATGATGGAAGTGGTATTTTCTCATTTAAAGAGTTAACAGTTGAACTCTGGATAAGGTTTAAATTTAATCCTGAAGAAAAGACAGAGAAGGTATGGATTCCAAAGGGTTCTATTTTAAATTTTGAGATTCCTGAAGAAAAAACATATTTTACAATAAGTTGTGGTATTAAAACTGGACAAAAAGGAAAAGAAGATTCAAGATGTTGTTTAAGGATTGGTTTTGTTATTGAAGGGAAAGAGGTGCAACATCCAGCATTTATTGATTCTACTTTTTTTGGGAATGATTGGCACCATCTTGCTATTTTGTGGACTGAAGGCAAAAAATTGATTATCTATGTTGATGGAAAAAAAGTTGCAGAACATATTTTACATAATAAAATGGATAAAGATATTGTTGGAAAATCAAATTTAATAATTGGAACTCCATTTGTATGGTATTATGAAAATTTAATAGAGATAGATGAAATAAGAATATCTTCAATTTTAAGAAAAGAGAATGAACTTTCAATTTATAAAAATGAGATTGATCCTTTTGTTTTATTTTATGAAAATTTTGAGAATATAAAACAGGAGGATGAAGTTTTATTTACTTTTCCGTATATTGCTTCTGTTGAAGGGAAAAGGAAATATAAAATAGAAAATGGCAGAATAGTTAAGGGAAAATTTGGAAATTGTTTTTCTTTTACCAAACTGGAGTGAATAATGAAAAGGGTTTTAATTTTATATTTGATTTTCCCATTTTTATGTTTTTCATATATCAGAAAATATGAAGAAATTGAAAAAGATGAATTTTTGACTTATAGGTATCCTGTAATCAGGATTCCACATGTTAAAAATAAACCAATAATAGATGGAAGTGTGAATAAAGAAGAATGGTCAAATTCTGATTTACTTTCTCCTTTGGTATCTTTGCAAAATGGTGAAATGGTTGATGAGATTGGGAATTTCTTTATTTGTTATGATGAAAAAAACATTTATATTGCTTTTCAATTTGGGAGAGTTCCTTATTCTTCTGAACCAATTGCTGGAGAAGACCCTGAGCGTGTCTGGCAAGATGATTGTGTAGAAATTTTTTTAAGGCCTATCTTTGGAGAAAAATGGGAATATAATTTTGTAGGGAATGTGAAAAGTATTTATGAAGAAGGTAAAAGGACAACCTCAACAGATAAAAAATGGAAGATAAAATGGGATTTTAAAGCAAGAAAGACAGATTTTGGTTGGGGAGGAGAGATGGGAATACCATTAAAAGAAATTGGGATAGATAGTATAGAGAAAGGGAAAGTTTTTGAAATCGCTTTTGTAAATAATCAGAAATCACCTATTGGCCATTTTGCATCATGGTCATATTTAAGAGATTGGTTTGCAAAGAATGATTTTGGATATTTAATTTTTGGAGAAGAAATACCTTCTGTAAGAATTTTAAAAGCAGGTGAAATAGATAAAAACCAAATAGGTGTTTTAATAGAGATTTCAAATTTCACAAGTAAAAGATTTAACTATGAGGTAGAGATCTCACTTTATAAACCGATAATTGAAAAAATGGAATATTTTAAATTTGTTGATGAAACATCAAACCCACTTGGCCCCCAGGTAGAAAGAGAACCTGTTTTAGAAGCAAAAGATGTAATTAAAGAGGTTATGAAAAAGATAGAACTTATTAAAGAATATAAAAAAGATATTGAGATTGAAGAAAATAGAACATTAAGGATACCATTTTTTTATAATTTTGAAGGAGTAGGTGATTTTATTATTTACTATAAGATAAAAGATAAAGATGAAAACAAAATTGTTGCCTCATCTACAATTCCTTTTAAGAAGAAATTACCTTTATCTATTCAAATAACTCCTTATATTTTATCTAAAGGAATTATTGAAATAGTTGCTGATTATTCAAAAATTAAATTGGATAAAAATTACAATATAGAGGCCTTTCTTATTGATGGAGAAAAAATAATAGAAAAAATTGAAATGCCAGTAGATTTGAAGAACTTAAGGAGTATTTTTGAATTTTCGGTTAAAGATTTAAAACCAAAAAATTATAAGATAAAATGTCAAATTAAATGTTCAAATGAAGTAAAAACAGAACTTGAACAATATTGTAATTTACCAAATATTCCTGATTGGTGGGATAATAAAATTGGCTATCCTGAAGTTAGTGATAAAGTTCCTGAGCCATACACTCCAATAATTAAAACAAAAAATGGTTTTAGTGTTTGGAATAGGGATTTTGTTTTTGATGAGATAGATGAGATAACCCAGATAAAAAATGGGAAAGATGAAATGCTTACCGGACCAATAAATATTGACCTTAAACTTTCAGACACTTTAAAATTTGAAAAAACAAAATGTATTATAAATAAGAAAACAAAAATAGTTTATGAAAAAGAGATAAAAGGAGAAAAATTAAAAGGTAAAATTATACTGGAAGGTGAATTTGATGGATTTATTAAATATACATTATTGCTCCAACCAGAAGAAAAAATTGAAATTAAAAACCTTTCATTTGAAATACCATTAAAAAAAGAAATCTCTGAATATTACCATAGAGGAGCAATTGGAACCCCATCTTCTTATAGTGAAACTGCAAAAAATCTTAAAGATTATGGGAAAATTCCTGAGAATGGTCTTAAATTTCCCTTTGTTGAAGAAATATGGATAGGGAATGAAAATATTGGAATTGAATTTGTTTGTGAAACAGATGAAAATTTTTCTAACTTAAATGACAAAGAAGTTGTTGAAGTCATAGTTAAAAATGGAAAGGTTTTATTAAAAATAAATTTTGTAAATAAGGGGAAAGTGATTGAAAAACCAGTTTTTTATCAATGGGCAATAATTCCAACTCCAGTCAAACCAATGAATAGAAAATTTCAATATAATCTATATCTTACACAATCTGGTTTTAGTGTTGAAAAAACACTTGATAAAATTCCAGAATCAACATTTAGATATATTGATGCAATTGTTGAGGCAGGTGCAAATGCCTTCTGTCAATGGTCATGGGATAATCCTGAGAGTGTATGGAATATTGATTTTGGTGCTCCAGGATATAGACCAACTGAAGAAAATAAAAAAAGGGAAAGATTATTTAGAGAAATTATTAATTATGCACACAAAAAAGGAATTAATTGGATAATTGTTTATGCAATCTGGAACACTTTTCCAGAATGGCCAAATTTGAAAAATTTCTGGCAGGAGAGTGCTTTATATCCATTGACCCCTGGAATCGGTGGATATGTATATCAGTATTGTCCTAAAAAAGTTTTCAGTGATTGGTATATTTATACTTTAAAAGAAACTATTGAAAAACTTGATATTGATGGTGTATATCTTGATTCTTCTGCCCATCCAAAATTATGTACAAATATTCACCATGGTTGTGGTTATATAGATCAGAATGGGAAAATTCATGGCACATACCCAATTTTTGCTACAAGAGAGTTCCATAAAAGGATTTATTTCCTTTTCCATGGAGGATTGAAAAAAAATGGGCTTGTTTATGCTCATAATTCACATTTTATTTATGCATGTGTTGAATCATTTATTGATGTGCACCATTGTGGTGAAGGTTCAACTCTTACAGGAGAAATATTAATTCCAAAGTTTTATGGAGAACCTTTTGGTATACCTGTAAGTTTTACAAGATGGAACAACCCTACTTATCCTGAAACAAGAATGAATTCATGGAGATTTGTCTTACAATGTAATTCAACAATAAAAACACATCCATCAATGATTATAAGTAGAAATCTTATGCCTGATTATAAAGGATTGACAAGAGAAAATTATATTAAACTTGGTTATGATGAAAAGGGAGAGGTTGCTTATAAGATATGGCAATTATATAAGAAATTTTCATTTGAAAATTCTATTTGGATACCAAACTGGAAGATAGAAAAATTTGCCAAAGTAAAAGACCCTAATATATGGATATGTATGCATTTAAACAAAGGGAAAGAAGCAATAGTTGTGATTTCTTCTTTTAAAGATGAAAAATTTGATGGATTTATTAATTTTAACTGGAAAGAAATGGGATTTGAATTTCCTAATTTTAAAATTTTAGACCCTATAATAGATAAGGAGATAAAAGTAGAAGAAAATGGTATAAATATTGATGTAAAGGAAAAATTGTTTAGAGTTTTATATATTTTTAAAAATTAAATCTTTCTTTTGGTTTCATCTTTTCAATTTTATGTTTAAATTGAAGAAGTTGAGAAAAAGGAAGTTAGCAGCAAAGAAAAACAGGATAAAAGAGTTAAAGTAAAAATTATCTATAAAAGATGAAAAAGTGTCCACCATGTATTCAACTTATACGAAAACCCTGTTGCTTCATTAATTTTTCTATATGAAATACCTTTCGTTGCCTCATTAATTTTTCTATATAAAAATTTTTTCTTCTTCCAATCTTCTTTTTTCATA
>JAMWCO010000125.1 GCA_023818785.1 Candidatus Omnitrophota bacterium | reverse complement strand
TTGCAATTTCTATATTTGGAATACTGAATTCTGAAGAAACATTATAAATTTCTCCTTCTTCCCCTTTATGTAAAATTAAATCTATTGCTTTGCAATTGTCAATTACATAAATCCATTCTCTTCTATAAAGTCCATCACCATAAATAGGTAGTTTTTTATTTTCAATTACATTTGTTATCAAAAGTGGAATAAATTTTTCAGGATACTGATTTGGTCCATAATTATTACAACTTCTTATGATATTTACAGGTAGTTTATATGTCTTAAAATATGAAAGAACAATTAAATCTGCACTTGCTTTACTTGCTGAATATGGATTTGATGGATTTAAAGGACTTCTTTCATCAAAACTCCCATTTTCAATGCTCCCATAAACTTCATCTGTAGAAATCTGAATAAATTTAACCTTTCTCTTTTTTGCAATTTCAAGTAAATTAAATGTTCCAAAAATATCTGTTTTCAAAAAATCTTCTGGACTATAAATCGCTCTATCAACATGACTTTCAGCAGCAAAATTTATAATTACATCATATTCATCTATAAAATTAATTATATCTGTATCACATATATCTTTTTTTAGAAATTTATAATTTGGATTTTTTTCAACTTCTTTCAAATTTTCAAGATTCCCAGCATATGTAAGTTTATCAATATTAAAAATTTTATAATCAGGGTGTTGTTGTAATATATATTTAATAAAATTTGAACCAATAAATCCAGCACCACCAGTTACTACTATTTTCATTTTTTCATCTTTTCTTTTTCTGCAACAAGTATATTTGCTTTAAGCAATGAATCAAAAGTTCCAGCATCTGTCCACCATCCATCAAGAATTCCATAAGTTAATTGACCCATTTCAAGATATCTATTATTTACATCAGTTATTTCAAGTTCTCCTCTTTCAGATGGTTTTAAAGTTCTTATTATATCAAATACTTGACTATCATACATATAAATTCCAGTAACAGCGAGATTTGAAGGTGGAACTTTTGGTTTTTCAACGATTCTTATTATCTTTCCATTTTTAATTTCAGCAACACCAAACCTTCCTGGATTTTCAACCTCTTTTAATAATATCCTTGCTCCTTTTTCTTGTTTTTGATATATTTCAACTTCTTTTTTAATGCTCTTTTCAACAATATTATCTCCAAGAATAACTACCATTTTATCATTATCACAAAACCTTTCTGCTAAAGATAAAGCAGCAGCAATTCCTCCTTCCCCTTCTTGATAGACAAAACTTAAATGAGATAGACCAAATTCTTTCCCATTTCCAAGTAATCTTAAAAAATCACCAGCAGAATTCCCACCAGTGACAATTAATATATCTTCAATTCCAGCATCAATAAGTGTCTGTATTGGATAATAAATCATTGGTTTATTATAAACAGGAAGAAGATGTTTATTTGTTACTTTTGTTAATGGAAATAGTCTTGTTCCAAGTCCACCAGCAAGAACTATCCCTTTCAATAGTTTCTCCTTTCCCAGTTATAAGATATTTTTGGGGTATCAAATGGTAATCTCAATTCATCTGGATTTTCATAATTATAAACATTTGTAGGAATATTTAAAACAATACATTCTTGTTCACTTATACATTTAAAACCATGCCATACAAGTCTTGGAATATGAATTAAAATAGGATTAAATTCTCCAGCAAAAAATTCATTTATTTTTTTATAAGTAGAACTCTTTTCTCTTAAATCGCAAAGAACTATTTTTGCCATTCCTTTTATAACTACCAAATTATCATCTTGAAATTGGTGAGAATGCCATGCTTTTATAACTCCTGGATAAGCAGTGGTTAGATAAAGTTGTCCAAATTCACTAAAAACTTCATCATCTCTTCTTAAAATTTCCATCAACCTTCCTCTTTCATCAGGTATAACCTTTAAAAATTTTATCTTAACACCTTCTATTAATTCCATTTTTTATATTTTACCATAAATTTTATTAAAGAAGGATAAGGAGTTTTCAAAAATCGTATCCGATATTTTTTCTAAATTTGCCTCTTTTATCTTTGAAATTTCTTCAATAATATATTTAATCATAAATGGTTCATTCCTTTTCCCTCTAAATGGACAAGGTGCTAAAAATGGAGCATCTGTCTCAACTATAATTTTTTCAATTGGATAAAATTTACAAACTTCTTTTACCATTTTTGCATTTTTGAAAGTTAAAATCCCAGTGAAAGAAATATAGAAATTTTTTTTAAGACAATATTGAGCAAAATTTAAATCTCCACCAAAACAATGAAATACAACTTTTTCAGGCAATTTAATCTTCTCAATTATTTCTATAATTTCATTTTTGCTTTCTCTCTGATGGACTATTAAAGGAAGATTATACTTACCTGAAATTTCTATTTGTGCAATAAAAAATTCTTTCTGTTTTTCTCTATTTTCTTTTGAATAATAAAAATCAAAACCTGTTTCACCAATTGCTATAACTTTTCTATTTTTAGAGAGTTTTTCAATTTCTTTTAAATCTTCAATTTTATAATTTGAAACATCAAGAGGATGAATCCCACAGGAGGCATAAATAAAATCATATTTTTCAGCAATTTCAATAACTTTTTTACTACTTTCAATATTTGTCCCAACATTTAAAATATATTCAACACCATAACTTTTTGCTCTTTTAATAACTTCTTCTCTATCTATATCAAATTGTTCAAAATCAAGATGGGAATGTGTATCAAAAAACTTCATTTTTCATCTTTAAAAGTAATCTATTGCCCCTCAATCAAATATCTTTTTTTCTATCTTTTGGCAAATTTTCATATCTTTAATTTTTTTATTTTTAATGAGAAATCAACTGCCTTTGGTGAATGTGTAATATATCCAACAGAAACTCTATCTATATTAATTTTTTTTAATTTTTTTAATTTTTTAAAATCAATATTTCCACTAACTTCTATTTCACAATCTTTTTTCCCATTTTTAAATTTACAAAACTTTTTAATATCATCAACTTTGGTATTGTCAAACATAATTATATCAACCCCTTCTTGATATGCACATACTGCTTCTTCAAGATTTTCTACCTCAATTTCAATCTTATATTTTCCTTTCCAATACTCTTTTGCTCTCTGAATTGTAACTTTTATTGCAGATATTTTGTCTAACTTTTCTTTTTCCATAATTGCCTTTATGTGATTATCTTTTATTAAAACCATATCAAAAAGTCCAAATCTGTGATTTTCTCCACCACCAATTTTAACTGCATATTTTTCAAGGTCTCTTAAATTTGGAGTTGTTTTCCTTGTATCATATATTTTAAATTTACCTTTTGACCCCTCAACAAGTTTTTTTGTTTCAGTTGCAATCCCTGATAATTGTTGTAAAAAATTTAATGCAGTCCTTTCTCCTTTTAGAAGTTCTTTAACAGGTCCTATAATTTCACCAATTTTCCTTTTTTTATTTATAAAATCACCTTCTTTATAATAAAAATCAAATTTGAAATTAGGAGAAAGTAAAATAAAAACTCTTTTAAAAATTTCAAGACCACATAGTATACCTTTACTTTTACAGATTAAATCAGCAGAAACAAAAAAATTATCAGTAAAAATACTTTCTGTAGTTACATCACAATTGCCTATATCTTCTTTTAGTGCCTCTTTAATTATCTTATCTATTTTTTCCCATTCCATTTATTAAATCATCCTTTCTAAAAATTGCTTCAAGTTTATATCCTCTTTTTTCAATCTCTTCTTTTGCTCCTTCTTCTCTATCAACAATACATAATACTTTTTTAACTATTGCACCATAACTTTCAACTGCTTCAATTGATTTTATTAAAGATGAACCAGTAGTAACAACATCATCAACTATTGCAACATTCCATCCTTTCTTAATATTTCCTTCTATCAACTTTTCCATCCCATGGCCTTTTTGAGAACTCCTTACTATAAATGCATAAATTGGTTTATTTTCTATGAAACTAATTAAAGATACACCAGTTACTATAGGATCTGCACCAAGAGTAAGTCCTCCTATTGCATCTATATCTTCTTCCTTTATCATCTCAAAGATAATTCTACTTATAAGATAGATACCTTTAGGGTCAAGTGTTATAAGTTTTCCATCAATATAATAATTACTTATTTTCCCACTTGATAACTTCACTTCTTTAAAAACGATTGCTCTTTCTTTTAAAATTCTCAAAAGTTTTATCTTCAATTCTTCTATTTTTTCCATAAAAACCCCTTTTTATTTTAACATAAAAAGTTGATATAATAATAAAAAATGAAAATAGAGAAAATGAAAGAAAAAGCAAAATTATGTAGAAAATGCCAGTTATATAAAAAAAGGAAAAATGTTGTTTTTGGTTATGGAAATTTAAATTCAAAATTGATGTTTATAGGAGAAGCACCTGGAAAAAGTGAGGATGAAAAAGGAGTTCCTTTTTGTGGGAAAGCAGGGAAAATTTTAGATACTCTTCTTGAATCAATATCTTTAAAAAGAAAAAATATTTATATCACAAATGTTTTAAAATGTAGACCCCCTTTAAATAGAAGACCAAAAGAAG
>JAMWCO010000124.1 GCA_023818785.1 Candidatus Omnitrophota bacterium | reverse complement strand
CTTCTATTGATTTAATACTTGCCAATGATATAACAGGCCCTCTTGCAATTAAAGAATTTGAAAATATTGGAGCAAAAAGTGTCTTTAATCCTGAAAAAATTGTTCTTGTCCCAGATCACTTCACCCCATGTAAGGATATAAAAAGTGCTGAACTTGTTAAAATATTAAGAGAATTTGCAAAAAAATACAAAGTAAGATTTTATGAAATAGGACAAGTTGGTATAGAACATGCTCTTTTACCTGAAGAAGGTTTAACTTTACCAGGACAACTTATTGTTGGAGCAGATAGTCATACCTGTACTTATGGAGCAGTTGGTTGTTTTTCAACAGGGGTAGGTAGTTCTGATGTTGCATATGCAATGATAACTGGAAAACTGTGGTTTAAGGTTCCTGAAACAATAAATTTTTTTTATTATGGAAATTTAAATAGTTTTGTTGGAGGTAAAGATTTGATTTTATATACAATAGGATTGATAGGTGTTAATGGAGCAAATTATAAGAGTATGGAATTTACAGGTCCAGTTATTGAAAATTTGCCAATAGATGATAGATTTACAATTTGTAATATGGCAATTGAAGCAGGAGGAAAAAATGGAATAATAAAACCAGATAAAATTACAGAAGAATATTTAAAAAGTATTGGAGTAAAGGTAAATATAGAGAATTTAGAAACAGATAGTGAAAATGATTACGAAAAAATAATAGAAATAGATGTAAGTAAAATTGAACCACAAGTTTCTGCTCCTTTTTTACCAAGCAATTCAAAAAGTGTAAGGGAATATCAAGATATAAAAATTGACCAAGTTGTTATAGGCTCATGTACAAATGGAAGAATAAGTGATTTAAGAAAAGCAGCAAATATTTTAAAAAATAAAAAAGTTCATTCAGAAGTAAGATGTATAATTATTCCAGCAACTCAAAAAGTTTATATGCAGGCATTAAAGGAAGGTCTTATAGAAATTTTTCTTTCAGCAGGCTGTGTTATAAGTCCTCCTACCTGTGGTCCTTGCCTTGGAGGTCATATGGGAGTTTTAGCAAAAGGAGAAGTCGCAATTGCAACAACAAATAGAAATTTTATAGGTAGAATGGGAGACCCTGAAAGTTATGTCTATCTTTCAAATCCAGAAGTAGCAGCAGCAAGTGCAATTAAAGGCAAAATTGTTCATCCGGAGGAAATTATATGAAAATAAAAGGAAAAGTATGGAAATTTGGAGACCATATAAATACAGATGATATAATTGCAGCAAGATATTTAAATATAACAGAACATAAAGAACTTGCTTTGCATATTTTTGAAACAATTAGACCAGATTTTACTAAAAATGTTAATAAAGGAGATATTATTGTTGCAGGTGAAAATTTTGGATGTGGAAGTAGTAGAGAGCATGCTCCAATTTCAATTAAAGAATCTGGAATCTCTGTTGTAATTGCGAAAAGTTTTGCAAGGATATTTTTCAGAAATTCAATAAATATAGGATTACCACTAATAGAACTAAAAGAGGCAGATGAAATAAAAGAAGGAGAGGAACTTGAAATTGATTTTGAAAAAGGAGTTATAAAAAATTTAAATAATGGGAAGAATTATAAATTTCATAAATATCCAGAATTTCTGCAAAATATAATAAGTAGTGGTGGATTGATACCTCTTGTTAAAAAAACTATTTTAAAAAATGAAAATAATTGATACAAATTTAAATTTTGAAATAGAAAAGTTTAAAAAACCACTCGGATTTAAAGGAAAATTTTTAACTGGTTCTTGGCAAGTAGTAAGTTATCTTGAAAGTGAGGATAATTTTTCAATTGGACTTGGAACTCAAAGCGTCTTATGGTCAGATAGTAATGTCTTTTCAGAAAATAGTGAAAGTGGTGGGAATGCCTTAATGTTTGTAGTAACTCAGTATGCTTTAAGATTACTAAAAGGAAGAGAAATTAAAAATCCTGTTGAAATGCTTGAAGAAATTTTCCAAGATGTTCATAATTATGCAAAAAAAATAACAGGAAGGAATGATTTAAAAGAAACATTTACTTTAAATTCCCTTGTCTCAGTTGATAATGCTTTATGGATTTTATATGCTAAGGAGAATAATAAATTGAATTTTTTTGAAATGATACCTGAAGAATATAAAGAATATTTTAAATATAGACATAAAAAAATTTCCTGTATTCCTTTAATTTCTTATGTTGTATCAATTGAAGAAATAGAAAGAATGGTCAATGAAGGTTTTTTTGTATTGAAAATTAAAATTGGTTCTGACCCTGATAATGATGGAGATAGAGAAAAAATGCTTAAATGGGATATGGAAAGAATAAAAATAATACATGAAAAATTTAAAAATTATGAGTGTCAATATACAAAAAATGGAAAATTACCATATTATTTTGATGCAAACGGAAGGTATGATAAAAAAGAGAGATTACTAAAACTTATTGATTTTATTGATAAAATAGGTGCTCTTGAACAGGTAATCATAATAGAAGAACCATTTCCTGAAGAAATTGAAATAGATATAAGCGACATACCTCTAAGAATAGTTGCAGATGAAAGTGCTCATACAGATAAAAATGTTATTGAAAGAAACCAAATGGGATATAAAGGAGTTGCTTTAAAACCAATTGCAAAAACATTGAGTATGACTTTAAAAATATTAAAAGAGGCAGAAAATAGAAATATGGATTATTTTTGTGCTGATTTGACTGTTACTCCTATTGTCTGTGAATGGAATAAAATATTTTCATCTGGTATAAAAACATTTTCAGAATTAAAAATACAGATAGTAGAATCAAATGGATTTCAGTATTACAAAAATTGGGAAAAAATTCTAAAATATCATCCTTATTATGGTGAAAACTGGATTATACCTTTAAATGGAACTTTCAACCTTAATGATAAATTTTATAGAGTAAGTGGTGGAATATTTGAAACTTCTGAACATTATAAAAAACTTGTTGTTCAAAAGAAGGAGTGGAAATGAGTAAAGTTTATAAAATAGGTGTGATTGGTGGAGATGGTATTGGACCCGAAATAATAAGAGAAGGTGTAAAAGTTCTAAAATCAGTCAGTGAAGTATGCAATTTTAAACTTGAATTTATTGAATATGATTTTGGTGGTGAAAGATATTTAAAAACTGGAGAAACATTACCTGATAGTGCAATTGAAGAATTTAAAAAACTTGATGCAATATATCTTGGTGCTGTTGGGCATCCTGATGTTGCTCCTGGAATACTTGAAAAAGGAATATTATTAAAAATTAGATTTGAACTTGACCAGTATATAAATTTAAGACCTGTAAAATTATATCCAGGGGTAGAAACTCCTTTAAAAAATAAAAAACCAGAAGATATTGATTATGTAGTTGTAAGAGAAAATACAGAAGGGCTTTATTGTGGAATTGGAGGAAATTTCAAAAAAGGAACTTCTGATGAAATTGCTCTTCAGTTATCTATAAATACAAAGAAAGGAGTTGAAAGATGTATAAAATATGCCTTTGAACTTACAAAAGAAAGGAATAAGAAGAAAACACTTACAGTTGTTGATAAAGCAAATGTTTTAACATATGAAGGTGATTTATGGAGAAGAACAGCAATGGAACTTTCAAAAGATTATCCAGATATTAAACTTGACTTTGCTTTTGTTGATGCTACTTGTATGTGGATGGTTAAAAATCCTGAATGGTTTGATGTAATAGTAACAAATAATATGTTTGGAGATATAATTACAGATCTTGGTGCAATAACTCAAGGTGGCCTTGGAATAGCAGCAGGTGGAAATATAAATCCAATTGGTGTAAGTATGTTTGAACCAATACATGGCTCTGCTCCAAAATATGCTGGTAAAAATATTGCCTGTCCATTAGCAACAATTTCAGCAGGTGGAATGATGCTTGAAAATCTTGGAGAAAAGGAAGCAGCAAAACTTATAGAAAAATCAATAATAAAAGCATTATCAGAAGGTTATATAAAATCACTTGAAGCAGGAAAGATGGGAATGACTACAAGCCAAGTTGGAGATTTAATAGCAAAATTTGTTAAAGAGATAAAATAAAGGAGAAAAAATTAAAACAAGAAGACAATTAAAAGTTGAAAGTTTGTTAAGAGAAGAGATTGAACAAATAATAAGAAAAGATGTAAATGACCCAAGAATAGGCTTTTTTACAATAACATATGTCCATATTACACCTGATCTAAAAAATGTTAAAATTGGTATAAGTTTTATTGGTAGTGATGAAGAAAAAAATAGGTCTTTTGAAGGTATTTTAAGTGCAAAGAAATATATACAATTTAAACTTGGTAAAAAGATATCTTTAAAATATACTCCAATTATTGAATTTGAATTTGATCAAAGAAAAGAATTTAGAATTGAGGAAATTTTGAAAGAAATAAAGAAGGAAAATGAGACTTAGTATAGTAGATAAAATAGAGAAAGAGATTAAAAAAATTTTAAATTACTTTCCTAAAAAAGAGGTAATTTTTGATGTATTGCCATGCGAAAAGGAAGAATTTGGTGATTTTTATACAAATGTTGCTTTAAGGTTAGCAGATAAAGAAAAT
>JAMWCO010000123.1 GCA_023818785.1 Candidatus Omnitrophota bacterium | reverse complement strand
AAACTCAATTGATGATAGATGAAGGAAATAAAAGAACTCAACAAATGTTAGAAAAAACTCAATTGATGATAGATGAAGGAAATAAAAGAACTCAACAAATGTTAGAAAAAACTCAATTGATGATAGACGAAGGAAATAAAAGAACTCAACAAATGTTAGAAAAAACTCAATTGATGATAGACGAAGGAAATAAAAGAACTCAACAAATGTTAAATGAAATGAGACAAAGCACACAGGCAATGATAGGTAAAATAGATACTTTGATAGAAAAAATGGATGAAAGAATTGAAAATATGAGAAAGGAACATGAAGAAACATTAAAATTTATAGCCAGTTTGATACATTCTGAAGAAGATAAAACAAGACAACTTATAAAAGAAATTATTAAAAAATAGAAAGATTATTAAATAAAACCATCTTCTTTTAAAACATTTATACATTTTTCACATAATTGAGGAAATTCTCCATTCTTACCAACTTCTGGAAAATATACCCAACATCTTTGACATTTTTTATTCTTTGTTTTTTCAACTATAACTTCAAAATCATCTGAATTTAAAATTTCAACTTCTGAAACAATTAAAAGTGTATTTAATTTATAAAATGAATTTAAAAATTCTTCTTTTTCTCTATTACATTTTATTATTACTTTTGCTTCTAAAGAACCTCCTATTAATTTTTCTTCTCTTTTTTCTTCTATTTTTTTCAAAACAATTTTTCTTATCTCAAAAAATCTCTCCCATCTTTCAATCAAATTTCTATCCTCTTTTTCTATTTCTGGGAAATCTTCAAGAAAAACACTTTCCTTCTTCTCAAAAGGTATGAACTGATAAGATTCTTCAGCAGTAAAAGAAAGGATTGGAGCGATAATAATAATAAGTTCAAGAAGAATTTTACTTAAAGTTGTTTGTGCTGCTTTTCTTTCTATAGAATTTTTTGAGTAAGTATATAGCCTGTCTTTTAGATAATCAAGATAAAAAGAAGAAAGAAAAATATTACAAAAATTATAAATTTCTTCAAAAACTTTATTAAATGCAAAATTCTCATAATACTCTCTCACCTTCTTTTTAGTCAATTTAAATTTCTCAATTGCAAGTTTATCAACTTCAAAAAGTTTATCATAGGGAATCATATCTTCTTTTTTAAAATCATAAATATTGCCAAGTAAAAATCTTATTGTATTTCTAATTACTCTATATCCATTAACTACATTTTTTATAATCTCATCAGATATTCTTACATCTTCCTGATAATTTTCTATTATAGTCCATAATCTTAAAATTTCAGCACCATATTTTCTTATAATTTCATCAGGTGTTATGACATTACCAAGTGATTTTGACATTTTTCTTCCATAGCCATCAACAACAAATCCATGAGTCAAAACTGTTTTGTATGGTGCTGAATCAAAAATTCCGCAGGATGTTATAAGAGATGTCTGAAACCAGCCCCTATGTTGGTCTGAACCTTCAAGATATAAATCACTTGGCCATGAAAGATTATTCTCTTCTTTTAAAACAGATATATGACTTACACCTGAATCAAACCAGACATCAAGTATATCCATCTCTTTTCTAAAATTTTCACCAAAACAATAAGGACATTTAAACCCATCTGGTAAAAGTTCTTTGTTATTTTTCTCAATCCAAATATCAGAACCATATTCTCTAACTAAATTACAAATCTTTTCTAATGTCTCTTCTGTCAATATCCCCTTCCCACAATCTTGACAATAAAATATTGGTATAAAAACCCCCCAAAGTCGCTGTCTTGATAAACACCAATCAGGTCTTAAAGAAATCATAGAAGTAATCCTATTTATTCCTTCTGATGGAACCCATTTAACCTTTTTTATCTCTTCTAACATTCTTTCTCTTAAATTATTATGGTCAATTTTTAAAAACCATTGTTTTGTACTTCTATAAATGACTGGATTTTTGCATCTCCAACAATGTGGATAGGAATGTAAAATTTCTCCACTAAAAAGAATTTTCCCTTCTTTTTTTAATTTTTCTATTATTAAATTATCTGCCTTAAAGACATTCATACTTTTAAATTCAACTACTTGCTCTGTAAATTCACCCTTTTCATTTACAGGACAAATAATCTCAAGGTGATTTTTAACCCCTACATAATAGTCCTCTTCTCCATGCCCTGGAGCAATATGAACACAACCAGTCCCTTCTTCTTCAGAAACAAAATCAGCAAGAATTACTTTTGAACTTCTATCAACAACTGGATTTTTACAAATTATTCCTTCAAGTTCTTTCCCAGTAAATTCATCCAAAATATTCTTCTCACCAATTATTTTGAAAATTTCTTCTCTCCTTTTTTCTGCAATTATAATTTTTTCATCTTCATTTTGTAAAATTATATATTTAAAATCTGGATGAAGAGCAATGCCAGTATTGCCTGGTAGAGTCCATGGAGTTGTTGTCCAAATTAAAAAGTATATATTTTCTCCTAAATTTTTCCCTTTATCATCAATTATTTTAAATTTTACAAATATTGAGGGTGATTTTTTTTCATAATACTCTATTTCTGCTTCTGCAAGTGCTGTTTCACATGTTATACACCAGTAAATTGGTTTATATGTCTGATAAATATAACCAGAAAGATATAGTTTCCCAAATGCTTTTATAATATCACCTTCATATTCTGGAGACATTGTTAAATATGGAGACTCCCATTCACCAAATACACCAAGACGTTTAAATTCTTCTTTCTGAATATCTTTAAATTTTTTAGCATACTCATATGCTTTTTTTCTAAAATCTAAAATATCAACTTCATTCTTTTTCTTCTTAATTTCTTTAAAAACTTGATGCTCAATAGGCATACCGTGACAATCCCATCCAGGATTAAAAGGAGTATAGAAACCACTCAATGATTTATATTTGACAACTATATCTTTAAGAATTTTATTTAAAGCAGTCCCAAGATGTATATGCCCATTTGCATAAGGAGGGCCATCATGAAGAATATATTTCTCTTTCCCTTTATTCTTTTCAATCATTTTTTTATAAATATCTATTTTCTCCCATAATTTTAATATCTCTGGCTCTCTCTGACTTAAATTTGCCTTCATTGGGAAATCAGTTTTTGGAAGATATACTGTCTTTGAATAATCCATTTCTTATTCTCCTTTAATTTTCTTTACAAGTCTTGCAACTCTTTTACCAAGTTCCTTACAATCTCTTTTTATTTTTTCATCTGGTCTTCCAATAGAAACAGGTCCATAATGGTCTGATTTTGTTGTCCCTTGAACTATCATACCATGAATTAACATCATTTGGATAATCCCCATAATTGTCGTCTCATTACCACCACCAATATGTGCAGAGGATGTAAAAGCACCACCAACTTTCCCTTCAAGTTTCCCATAATATTTGACTGATTTATCAAAAATTTCTTTAATTTCAGCAGAAGGAAGCCCAAAATATGTAGGAGAACCAACTATTATCCCATCTGCAGTAAGTAAGTCATCCAATTCTATTTCTTCAACTGATTTTAATATAACTTCAACTTTTTCTTCTTTAACTCCCTCTTCTACACTTTTTGCCATTTCTTTAGTATTCCCTGTTTTTGAGTGATAAATAATTAAAACTTTTGCCATTTATTCTCCCTTTTAAATTTTATTATTTTATCACATCTTAAGATTATTTTAAAAGAACTGAAATTCCAGAAATAATAAGAATAATAGAAAAGATTTTTCTTAATCTATTTTTTTCAAAACTTATTCCTATTTTAGCACCTATTGGAGCACCTATTACAGAAGAAATTGCTAATATTATCCCTATTTTTATATTAACAAGATTATGTAAAAGATATCCAATAGAAGCAGAAAGTGAATTAAAAAAAATAGCAATTAAAGCAGTCCCAATAGCATAATGAATTGGTATTTTCACAAAAAGATAAAGGAAAGGGATAATTAAAACTGCACCCCCTACACCACAAAGACCAGATACAAACCCAGAAAAAAAACCGATAAATATTGCAGCAAGTTTATTATTATTTTTTCTATCTAATTCCACACTTTGATTTTCAGGAGCAAAAAACATTCTTATTCCTAAAAAAGTAATTAATAAAACAAAAATATATTTCACAATTTTATCCTCCAATTTACTTGTTAAAAGTGCACCAATCTGTGAACCAATAATTCCAGAAGGGACTATAAAAAGAATAAGTTGTGTCTTAATCTTTTTATTTTTAAAATAAGCAATGATTCCAGAAATGGAAGAAAAAATTATTACAAAAAGAGATGTTCCAATTGAAATTTTCATTTTCTGATCTAAAGGAAAATTTGAACCAAAAAAATAATAAATTGCAGGAACCATCAAAGAACCACCACCCATTCCAAATAACCCACATATAAAACCACTAAAAAATCCTACTAATCCAATCAATATCTCCATTTTGAAATTTTATTTTTTAAATTCTACTTTTAAAGGTAACCCTTTTTCCTGTTTTTCTTTAATTTCTTTAACTGTTTTTTCAATTAAAATATATCTTTCTGGAGAGGATGGATGGGTTGCTAAAAATATATCTTTTGTAGAGCCTGGATATTCAGCAGCCATTTTTCTCCAGAGATTTGCAGCATTTGTAATGTCATATCCACTTACTGCTGCTATATATGTTCCAAGATAATCTGCTTCTTTCTCAAATTCTTTT
>JAMWCO010000122.1 GCA_023818785.1 Candidatus Omnitrophota bacterium | reverse complement strand
TCTGAATTTCATGATGAGATTTTTTATAAGAATAAAGTTTACAGAAAAACAAATAATTCAGGAGGAATTGAAGGTGGAATGACAAATGGGAATGATATATGGATAAAATGTTTTTTCAAGCCAATTCCAACTATTAAAAAAGGGCTTTTTTCTTTTGATATAAGAGATTTCAAAGAAAGAAAATATGAGTATGAGAGAAGTGATATTTGTGCAGTTATACCTGCTTCAATAATTGCTGAGAATTTACTTGCATTTATTATTGCTTCTGAATATATTGAAAAATTTGGTGGTGATTGTCTTGAAGATTTAAAAGAAAATTATAAAAATTATATTGAGAGAATAAAAAAGTTCTGGTCTTAAAAAATCTTTAAATATGGATAGAAATATTGTACTTATTGGTTTTATGGGAACAGGGAAGACAGAAGTAGGGATGTTACTTGCTGAAAAATTAAATATGAAGTTTGTTGATACGGATAAATTAATAGAAGAAAAAGAGAAGGATAGAATTATTAGAATATTTCAAGTAAAAGGAGAAGAATATTTTAGAGAAGTTGAAGAGGAAGTGATTGAAGAGGTTTCAAATTATAAAAATTGCGTTATTGCAACTGGAGGAGGCGCTGTGATAAGAGAAAAAAATTATTTAAATTTAAAAAAAAATGGAATTTTGATATGTCTGACAGCAACTCCTGAAGAAATTTATAAAAGAACTATACCTAAAAAAGATAGACCTTTGCTTATGAAATCAAAAAATGTAATCGCAACAATTAAAGAAATGCTTGAAATGAGAAAACCATATTATCAAAAAGCAGACTATACAATAGATACAACTAATAAAAAAGTAGAAATAATTGTGAATGAAATAATTGATATAATTAAAAAAGAAAATGGAAAAAATAAAAGTTAATCTTGGAGAAAATAGTCATTATATTTATATTGGCCGGAGGATAGAGGAAATAGGAGAAATAATAAGAAATGGAGAATTTGGAGAAAAATTTGTTATTTTGAGCGATTTCAATGTTTATTCAATTTATGGAGAAAAGATAAAAAAGTCAATTGGAAATGTTAGAGAAATAATTATACAACCAGGAGAGAGGCAAAAGAATTTTAAAACAGTTTTAAGAATTATAAATAAACTTGCTGAATTCAAAATTAATAGAGAGGATACAGTTATAAATCTTGGTGGAGGAATAATAAATGATATAGGTGGTTTTGTATCTTCAATTTATAAGAGAGGCATTAATTATATTTCAATTCCGACTACATTACTTGCTCAAGTTGATGCTTCAATTGGTGGGAAAACAGGTATAAATTTACCTTTTGGGAAAAACTTAGTTGGAACATTTTATCAACCAACCTTTATACTTATTGATTTTCAGACACTTTTAACATTACCTTATAGAGAAACCAAACAAGGGATTGCAGAAATAATAAAGTATGGAGTTATAAAAAATGAGAAAATTTTTGAAAAACTTGAAAGGATAAAGAAAGATGAGATTAATGAAAACTTAGAATTTTTAATAAAAGAAAGTATAAAGATTAAAGTAGATATAGTTGAAAAAGATGAAAAAGAAAGGAAAGGGATAAGAGAAATTTTGAATTTTGGTCATACTCTTGGACATGGAATAGAAATTTCAGATATTAAAAATTTTTCTCATGGAGATAGTGTTTGTCTTGGAATGATAGGAGAAAGTTATATTGGTTATAAAAAGGGATTATGTAGTAGAGAAGTTTATTTGAGGATTAAAGAACTTGGGAAAAAATTTAGATTATTAAACTCTTTTGAAAAAATAAATTTTGAAAGAATAATTGATTTTATGAAGCATGATAAAAAAATAAAAAAAGAAAAGGTGAGGTTTGTCTTGCCTGAAAGAATTGGTAAAGTTAAAATAGGTGTAGAGATTGAAGATAAAGAAATTTTAAAAATTTTAAAGGAGATCAAGAATGAAAAAACTTGAAGATATCAGAAAAAAAATAGACCAGATTGATGAAGAATTAATAAAACTTTTGAATATAAGAGCGGAACTTGTAAAAGAAGTTTTTGAAATTAAAGAAAAAGAAAAAAAATCATTTTTTGACCCTTCAAGAGAAAAAAAGATTGTAAAAAGATTGTTAAAAAAAAGTAAAGGTATTTTGAAAACAGAAGATATAGAAATTTTTATGGAATCAATTTTTAAAATTTGTAGAGGACTTTTTAAGGAAATAAAAGTTGCATATCTTGGGCCAGAGGGAACATTTACACATCTTGCTGCGATTAGAAAATTTGGAGAGAAGGCAAAATATATACCCACCAAAACAATTGATGAAGTCTTTAGGGAAGTTGAAAAATTTAGGGCTAATTATGGAGTTGTTCCAGTAGAAAATTCAATAGAAGGGATAGTTACTCACACTCTTGATGTATTTCTTGAAAGTGATTTAAAAATAATTTCTGAAATATCACTTGAAATCCATCAATATCTTTTATCAAAAGAAAAATCAATAGAAAAAATAAAAAAATTGTACTCTCATCCTCAGGCACTTGCTCAATGTAGAAAATGGATTAGCGAAAAACTACCGAATGCTGAAATTTATGAGACAGAAAGTACTATAAGTGCAGTTAAAAAAGTTTTAAAAGAAAAAAATTCTGCTGCCATTGCTTCTGAAATTGCCTCTTCTATGTATAATCTTAATATAATTGCGGAAAGAATAGAGGATTTTAGAGAGAATATTACAAGATTTCTTGTTATAGGGAATGATTTTGCTGAAAAAACAGGAAATGATAAAACATCAATACTTTTTTCAATAAAAGATAGGGTAGGGGCTTTACATGATATTCTTTTACCTTTCAAAAAGGAAAAAATAAATTTAACAAAGATAGAATCAAGACCAAGTAAAAAGAAAGCATGGGAATATGTTTTTTTTGTAGATTTTATTGGACATAAAGATGAAGAAAATGTAAAAAGAGCACTAAAAGAAGTAGAAAAATCAACTGTCTTTTTAAAAATACTTGGTTCATATCCAAGGGAGGGATAAAATGGCAGATTTAATTATTATGAGGACAGATGCTACTAAAGAAGATATAAATAGAGTTGTAGAGAAAATAGAAAAACTTGGATTTAAAGCACATGTAAGTAAAGGAACAGAGAGAACTATAATTGGTATTATAGGAGATACAAGGGAAGTTTCAGACGAGACATTTCGACTTTTACCAGGAGTTAGTGAAGTTATAAGTATTTTAAAGGAATATAAACTTGCAAGTAGAGAATTTCATCCTAAGGATACAATAATTGATGTTAATGGAATTAAGATAGGAGAAGGATATTTTGTTGTTATGGCTGGTCCATGTTCAGTTGAAAGTAAAGAACAACTTCTGTTTACTGGGAAATTTGTAAAACAACATGGATGTAAAATTTTAAGAGGAGGTATATTTAAACCAAGAACATCTCCTTATTCATTTCTTGGACTTGGGAAAGAAGGTTTAAAAATATTGAAAGAAGTAAAAGAGGAATTAAAGATATCGGTTATTACTGAAGTTTTATCTCCAGAAGAAGTTGAATTAGTTAGCCAAGTAAGTGATATTTTGCAGATTGGGACAAGAAATATGTTTAATTATAGACTACTACAAAGAGTTGGCAAAATTAATAAACCAGTTTTATTGAAGAGAAACTTTTCTGCTAAAATTTCTGAATTTTTAAATTGTGCAGAATATATTTTGAAAGAAGGAAATTCAAATGTAATTCTATGTGAAAGAGGGATAAGGACTTTTGATTCTGAATTTACAAGGAATATTCTTGATTTGAGTTCTATACCTGTGTTGAAAAAAGAAACATATTTACCTGTTATAGTTGATCCAAGTCATGGTACTGGAAGAAGAGACCTTGTTATTCCTATGAGTAAAGCAGCAATTGCAGCAGGAGCAGATGGTCTTTTAATTGAGGTTCATCCAAAACCTGAAGAAGCACTTTCAGATGGATATCAATCAATTACATTTGATATGTTTGAAAAATTAATGGATGATATTAAACCATTTTTAAATATAATGGGAAAGAAAATGTAAAAATGGATGTTATAATTGAAAAAGTAAAGAGATTAGAAGGTGAAATAGAAATTCCTGGAGATAAGTCAATTTCTCATAGGAGTTTAATATTTGGAAGTATTGCTGAAGGTAAAACTACAATTTATAACTTTTTGAAAAGTGAAGATTGTATATCAACCTTAGAGTGTCTAAAAAAACTTGGTGTTGAGATAGAAGATAAAAATAGTAATATTGTTGTGAATGGTTGTAAATTCAAAGAGAGTGAAGATGTTCTTGATTGTAAAAATTCAGGGACTACTATTCGTCTACTTTCAGGAGTTTTATCAGGTATGCCATTTTATTCTGTTTTAACTGGAGATAATTCTTTAAGAAAAAGACCAATGGATAGGATTATAAAACCATTAAGATTAATGGGAGGGGAGATTTATGGAAGAGATAATCATAGATATCCTCCTTTAACAATTATAGGGAAAAAATTAAAAGGAATAAATTATAAAATGGAAGTTGCATCAGCACAGGTTAAAAGTTGTATAATCTTTGCCACTTTATTTGCTGATGGTAAGAGTATAATAGAAGAAACTTACCAGACAAGAGACCACACAGAAAGAATGCTTAAATATTTTGAAGGTGAAATTGAAAAAAGGGGTAGTAGGATTATTATTAGAGGGAATCAGAAGTTAAAAGGAAAA
>JAMWCO010000121.1 GCA_023818785.1 Candidatus Omnitrophota bacterium | reverse complement strand
GGAGAGGGTTGGCCAAGTATGGTATGTGGTAAGGTTGAAGTTGAAGGAGGAATTGGTTTTTTGCCAAATAAGTCAATCCAAGAAATAAAAGAGGGATTTGAGAATGTAATAAAAAATTGTAAAGATGGATGGATTGTTTCTCATTATAAATTAACTTTCCCTAAATTACATAATGATTCATATTCAATAAAAGAAGACCACATAATTATTAAAACATTAAGAGAAAGCGCAAAAGAGACTGGAATTGAACCTATAGTTGAAGGTTTTATTGCAAGTTGTGATGCAAGATTATTCAATAAAGTTGGGAATATGCCAGTGGTTGTTTTTGGGCCAGGTTCTTTAAATGATGCGCATTCTGATAATGAAAAAATAAATATAATTGATATTAAAAAAGCAGGAGAGATAATTTTAAGAACAATTATTAAACTTATTGGAGACGAGAAATGATTAAACTTGGAGTTATTGGGCTTGGAAAGTTTGGAACAAATATTTTAAATACATATAAACAACTTGAAAGAGAAGGTTTGTGTAAACTTGTTGCAATATGTGATATAAATGAAAAGGTTCTTGAAGAACAAACAAAAAAATATAATGTTAAAGGTTATACTGATCATAAAGAGATGATAGAAAAAGAAGAGTTTGATGGTATTGCAGTTGCAACTCCAGACCCTTTCCATAAAGAACCTGTAATATTTGCAGCGAATAAAAAAATACATGTTTTTGTTGAAAAACCGCTTGATATAAGTATTGATGGTTGTATTGAAATGATTGAAGAATGCAAAAAAAATAATGTTTTATTACAGGTTGATTTCCATAAAAGGTTTGACCCATTTCATATTGCAATAAAAAAAGATATAGAGCAAGGGAGAGTTGGTAGAATAGAATATGGTTCTGTTCATATGGAAGATAAAATTGTTGTTCCAAGGGATTGGTTTCCAAATTGGGCAGGTAAAAGTTCTCCTGTTTGGTTTCTTGGAGTCCATTTTTTTGACCTTATTAGGTGGTTAATTAAGAGTAATGGTAAAAATGTTTTTGCAAAAGGAATGAAGAATAAACTTAAATCAATGGGTATTGATACATATGACTCTGTTATTTCTATTGTTGAATTTGAAAATGGTGCTTTAATTTCATTTGAACTTTCATGGATTTTACCAGAGAATTTTGAAAGTATTGTTAACCAAGGATTTAAACTTGTTGGAGAAAAAGGGATAATTGAATGTGATAGTCAGGATAGAGGAACAAGAGTATTTTATGAAGGATATGGAGTAATGACTTACAATCCTATTTTTATAAATGAAGTAAAAGGGAAATGTGGAGAAATTTCTTATACTGGATATGGAATTGAAAGCATTGCAGATTTTGTATATAATGTTAAATATATAAAAAATGGTTATAAAATTGACGATTTAAAAAATGGGATAACTGCCTTTGGAGAAGATGGTCTTGAAGTTACAAAAATAGGAGTTGCTATTTGTAAAAGTATAGAAACAGGTAGAGAAATAAAAATATAAGGAGAAAAAATGGCTACAAAAATTCGCCTTGCAAGAAAAGGTAAAAGGAATAAACCCTTCTTTAGAGTAATTGCTGTTAGTGATGAAAAAGATGGGAGAGGAGATGTTATTGAAGTTTTAGGATATTATGACCCTTTACCAGACCCTGCTATTTTTCAAGTAAAAGAAGATAGAGTGAAATACTGGTTAAGTGTTGGTGCAAAACCAAGCAAAACAGTGGAATCTTTTTTGAAGAAAAAAGGGATTATTTAAAATTTAAATGAGAATTGATATAATCACAATTTTCCCTGAAATTTTTACTCCATTAGATGTAAGTATTGTAAAAAAAGCAAAAGATAAAAAAATTATTGAGATTAAAATATGGAACTTAAGAGATTTTTCAAAAGATAAACATAAAAAAGTAGATGATAGAGTTTATGGAGGAGGGAAAGGGATGGTTTTAAAATGTCAACCAATATTTGATGCAGTTGAGAAAATAAAAAAAGAAAATAAAGATGGAATAGTCATTTTAACAAGTCCAACAGGTCAACTTTTTAACCAGCAATTTGCAAAAAAATTAACTCAAGAAAAAGGGTTTATTATAATTTGTGGTCATTATGAAGGAGTTGATGAAAGAGTAAAAGAAATATGTGATTATGAAATTTCTATTGGTGATTATATTTTGACTGGAGGGGAGTTACCAAGTATGGTTATAGTTGATTGTGTTGTTCGTCTTTTACCTGGTGTTTTACCAAAAGATGCACCTATTTATGATAGTTTTTCCAATTATTTACTTGATTGGCCATGTTATACAAGACCTAAAAATTTTAGAGGATTAAAGGTCCCAGAAATTCTTTTATCTGGAAATCATAAAGAGATAGAGAAATGGAGAAAAGAAAAAGCGATAGAGATAACAAAAGAAAAAAGGCCTGATTTATATAAAAAATATTTAAATCAAGGAGGGGAAAATGACAATTAAAAAAGTTGAAGAGATAGAAGAGAAATTAAAGATACAGAAAGAAATACCAGATTTTTGGCCAGGGGATGAAATTGCAGTTCATATAAGAATAAGAGAAGGAGAAAAAGAAAGAATACAAATTTTTACAGGAACATGCATAGGGAAAAGGGGGAAAGGTATAAGGGAAACATTTATAGTAAGAAAAATTTCATATGGAGAAGGCGTTGAAAGAATTTTTCCTTTATATTCACCAAATATTGTTAAAATTGAAGTATTAAAAACAAGAGAAAGAAATCGCCTTGCACCGAGAGCAAAAATGTATTATTTGAGAAATAAAAATAAATGAAAAATATTGAATTTGGGAAAATAGGTGAAGAAAAGGCAATTAAGTTTTTGAAAAATAATGGATATGAAATTATTGAAAGAAATTATAAAACAAAAATAGGTGAAATAGATATAATAGCAAGAAAAAAAAGAGAGATTATATTTATAGAAGTTAAAACAAGAAGTTCTGATAATTTTGGAATGCCTGAAGAAGCAGTAAATGAAAAAAAATTAAAGAAAATAGAAAAAGTTGGTAATATTTATTTAAAAAGAAAAAAATTAGATTTACCTTATAGATTTGAAGTTTTAAGTATTATAAAAGAAGGTAAAGATTTAAAGATTGAAATTATACCTATTTAATCAAAACTGAAATTTTTCTTTTTAAACAAATCTATGCATATTTCCACAATCTCTTCATCATATTTTATTCCTTTATCTTTGTAAATTTCATTAAGTCCCTCATCTAAGGGTAAAGCAGGTCTATATGGTCTATAAGCAGTCATTGCTTCAATAACATCACTTACTCCTATTATTCTTGCTTCTTTCAAAATTTCATCTCCTTTTAATCCCTTAGGATATCCTGTCCCATCAAGTCTTTCATGATGCTGAAGAACAATTTCTGCTAATTTCTCAAAATTTGGTATTACTTTTATTATATTATAACCAGTTATAGGATGTGTTTTAATAATATTAAATTCAATTGAGTTTAATTTTCTTGGCATTACAAGTATTTCAGAAGGAATTCCAATTTTGCCTATATCATGTAATAAAGAAGCCCATACAATTTCTTTTATTTCATTCTCTTTATATCCAATCTCTTTTGCAATTGCTTCTGCAAGTTTTGATACCTTTAATTGATGACCTGCTGTATATGGGTCTTTTACTTCTACTATTTTTGATATTGCATATATTGTTCCATTTAATGTAATTTCAATTAAATTTTGATTTTCTTTTAACTTGTTTTCATATTCAACCCTGTCCGTAACATCTATAACTGTTCCCATAATTACTTTTTTCCCTTTATATTTTGCAATCTTTCCTATAACTTTTCCATATTTAATTTTTCCATATTTATCAACTCCTCTTACATAAAATTCTGCACTTTCTATCTCTCCAGAGAATCTTTTTTTTGCCATTTCAATAACTAAAGGAATATCATCCTTATAAACAATTTCATATGCTTTTTTCTTCATAATCTCTTCTCTACTTAATCCAAAGATATTACAAAAGGCAGGGTTTACATATAAAAAATTGAAATCTTCATCATAAATATAAATACCAGCAATTGCCTTTTCAAAAAATTCTTCCCACGCGTTTAATAATTCATACTCTTGCTCCAATTTCATTCTTAAAAACTCTTCTTCTGTAATATCCTTAATTATAAAAATATACTCTTCATTTATTTTTTCAACTTCACAAAGTCCAATTTTTTTCTTATTCTCCATTGTTAAAATATCAAGTTTGAATGTTTCTCCTTTCTTTTCAAATACTTCTTTTAATCTTTCCTTATTTATGAATATAGGTAAATCATATATATTTTTCCCTTTTATTTCCTCAATTTTATAATTAATCTCTTCTATCTTTTTGTTAACTTGAACAATATTTTTGTTTTTATCAAGAATGAAAATAATGCAGGGAATAAGGTTAAAGATGAAATTGTTTCTTTGAAATTCTGTATTTTTTTCCATTTTTCTCCTTTTTTATCTTCCAATTTAATTATACTATAAAATTTCTTAAGGGGAATATAATTAAAAGGAATTTACTGTTGTTTAAAAGATAGAATGTCATGTATTTAAAAGATAGAATGTCGTAATCCTATCGGTTATCATAGTTGTAAAAGGAGGTAGCCGATGGGGAAAATATATTCAATTAAAGTAAGGGAAAGGTTTGAAGTGATGAATTTATTGACCTCAGGAATAATAACAGAAAGACAAGCAGCAGAGA
>JAMWCO010000120.1 GCA_023818785.1 Candidatus Omnitrophota bacterium | reverse complement strand
TACCACTTTTAACTCACTATCCAGGTCATCCGAGAGCAAAAGGGAAGATAGAGAGAATGTTTAGGTTTATAGATCAGAAACACGACATTTTATCTTTGAAACTACAAATCTACTTGACAATTTAAAAATAAAAAAGAAAAATTAAATGTATGAAGAAAAAAATAGAAAAGATCGAAGAGGCGATAAGTAAAATAGGTAAACTAAATAATTTAGAGATTATAAAAGAGATTTCATGGAGTTTTAACCCATTTAAAGAAAATTATAGATACTTTGACAATTTTAATAGGGAATATAAAGCATCTATAAATAGAAAAGGAGAGATTATTGTTAAAGTTTTTCCTGCAAAGATTAATAAGATTTTAAATCTGAATGAAGGTAAGAGAGAATATATAATAAAAGGCAAGAAAATTTATAGGAAAATAGATAATGAGATAATTTATGATTTTATTATAGAATTTTTGAAGAAAAGAGGATTTAAGATTGATGAAAATAAAATATTAAAACAAATAAGTGATAAAAAATTTGAAATATCTTTTAATGAACATATAGGTGAAGTTGAAATTATAAAAACAAGACCAATTTTTGAATTTAAACTCAAAGATAAAGAAAAACCATATTTTTGTTCTCCAAATCATCAATATATATTTAGGTTAAAAAATATTATTGAAATTGGAGAGAATCAAAAGATTTTAATTGATTATGAGGAAAGTGAAATTGCAACGACTTCTTTTTCTCCAATCTCTTTAATAAGAAGGGCTATATATGGTTTTGGAAGTTATAATTTAAGAAGTTTTTACTCAGATGAGGGACTTTTTCCTGAAGTTAAACATGGAATAAAACAAACAGTTTATGGGAATCTTGCAGGTAGTATTGTAAGTGCGAGTGTTTTTGTAAGGGTTGCAGAGCGACTCAAAGGTAATACATGGTATACTCTTGCTTCTGGAATTTTAGCATTTATAAGGGCTCCCGCAGAAATATATTTTATGAAAAAATCATTAAAACTTACTGAAAATTTTCCTTCATCAATAATTCAAAAGTTTTTTGAAAAAGGGAAGATAAAAGAAATTTATGAAAATAAGGAAATAAGAGTATGGAGAAATTTTGAAAGAGAGATTTTTGATATTTTTAAAAAAGAGGAAGACTTTATTTATCTTGCTGAAAAATATTCAAATTTAAAATTTCAGATTTATAAACTTGTTGAAAATGAGAAAAAAGAAGAAATTTATGAGATTTTAAGAAATGATTTTAATTTATCAGAAAAAGGAATTGATGGCTTGAAATATTTTATTGAACATCTTACAAAAATTGATATTGATAAGATTGTTAATGAGATTAAAAAAGAAATAAACCATCTTTATGAAAATAAAATTTTAAAAGTTGGTGGAGAATATATGTTTTTCAAATATATTGATGAAATTTTTAGAGAAAATATTTTAAGATTACCAATAAATAAAGCATTTAAACTATTAAATGATAGAATAAAACAAGAGGAAAGAGAACCTACAAGAGAAGAAATTTCAAACTTTATAAGTATATCAAAAAGAAGAATTGAACCATTTAGAATTTTAGACCTTTTTACATTCTTCACTCTTTTTATAATGGGATACCTTGCAAGTTTTTCTCCAGGACTTAAAGATATAACAATTCTGATTTATTATATCTTTTATGGAGCAATAACAAATATAATTGTAGCAGCAGTTACAAGATATGGAGGACAAGTTGGGATGCAATATTTATTTAAAGGATTAGAAAATTCTCCAAATGTTACAAGTGCAGCAGATGCTTGGAATGAATATAACTCACATATTATGAGATTATGGGCTGTCTTCTCTTCACTTGGAATGGTTATAGGAATAATTGGTAAGGTATTTTCTGATATTACAGGTGGTATTTCAAGATATTTTGTTGAAGGTATTGCAGTAATTTTGTATATTATAGCTATTAGAGAATGGTTTTTATATTATCATAGTTTGGAAAGAAAAAGCAAAATAGGAGAATAAATGGATGGACTGAAAAGATTTGGTGTATCAATGAATAAAGAGTTATTGGAAAAGTTTGATGATTTTATAAAAAAAAAGAAATATAAAAACAGGTCTGAGGCAATAAGAGATATAATAAGAGAAAAATTTGTTGAACAAGAATGGGAAAAGGGAGAGAATGTTGCTGGGTGTATAGTTATTGTTTATGAGCATAATATACATGAAATTGTTGATAAAATAATTGATATTCAACATAAATTTTCAAAATATATAATTTCAACACAACATATTCATATGGATGAAGAAAACTGTATGGAAATTGTTGCTGTTAAAGGCATAGTTGAAAAAATAAAAGAATTATATTTTTATCTTAAATCATTAAAAGGTGTAAAGTATTCTTCAATTGTAAAAGCAACAACAGGTAAAAAACTAAAATGAGAATAATTTTAACTGGAGGAGCAGGTTTTATTGGAAGTTGTTTTCTTGAATTTTTAAATAAAAAAGGAATTGAAGATATTTTAATTGTTGATAATTTGAATGAATTTAAAAAGAAAAACCTTGTTAATAAAAAATATTCAGTATATTATCAAAAGGATGAATTTATTTATCAATTGAGTAAAAGATTTGATAAAAATTTTGATTTTTTTATTCATCTTGGTGCATGTACAAATACAAGAGAGAAAAATGTTGATTATATGATAAAAAATAACTTTCTCTATTCAAAAAAGATTGCCTATTTTTGTCTTGAAAATGATATACCACTTATTTATGCTTCTTCTGCATCAACTTATGGGAAAGAGGGGAAAAACTTTTCTGATGATGAGAAAAATATTGAAAATTTAGTTCCTACAAATCTATATGGACTCTCAAAACATATTTTTGATATGTGGGTTGTTAATAATAATTTTCATAATAGATTTGTAGGATTAAAGTTTTTTAATGTATATGGACCTAATGAAGAACATAAAAAAGATATGAGAAGTATAATTTCTAAAGGATATAAACAAATAAAAGAGACAGGGAAGATAAGATTGTTTAAGTCGTATAGAGAAGAATTTAAAGATGGGGAGCAAAAGAGAGATTTTGTCTATGTTTTTGATATTTGTGAAGTTATATGGTTTTTTATGGAAAATAAGGATAAAAAGGGAATATTTAATGTTGGGACTGGAAAAGCGAGAAGTTTTAATGAAGTAGCAAGATTGTTATTTAAATATCTTGGGAAAAAAGAGGATATTGAGTATATTGAAATGCCAGAGGATGTAAAAGAACATTATCAATATTTTACAAAAGGTGATATAGAAAAACTTAAAAAAACTGGTTATAAAAAGAAATTTACAGATATTGAAGATGGTATAAAGGATTATATTTGGTATCTTGAAAAAATTAATAATATCTGATTTTTACACAATTAGATAAGAAGTTCTATAAAAAATCCCTGCAAAGACATATTTAAAACCAATTTTTTTCCCATATTCTTCTATTTCTTTAAAAAATAATTCATTATAAAATCTTTTAACTTCATATCCATTTTTATCTGGTTTTAAATATTGACCAACAACAAGTATATCACAACCTGTTTTTAAAATATCTTCCATTAATATAAAAATTTCATCTTCTCTTTCACCAAGCCCAACCATAAATCCTGATTTTGTTATAAATCCATTTTTTTTAATATCAGATAATACTTTTAATGAAATTTCATAATTTGATTTTGGTCTTATAATAGGATAAAGAGATTTAACTGTTTCTATATTATGAGAAATTATATCTGGTTTTGATTCAAATATAGTTTCTAAGGAACTCAAATTTCCTTTAAAATCAGGGATAAGAATTTCTATCTTTGTATTTGGTGATTTTTTTCTTATTTCATTTACTACTTTTTTAAACTGAATTGCGCCTCCATCAGGTAAATCATCTCTCGTTACTGAAGTTATAACGACATATTTCATTTCAAGTATCTTTACAATTTCAGCAATTCTTTCTGGCTCCTGGTTATCAATTTCTTGTGGGTTCCCTTTACCTACTCCACAGAATTTACAATTTCTTGTACAAATATTTCCAAGAATCATAAATGAAACATATTTTTTTTCAAAACATTCAAATATATTTGGGCAAATAGCATTTTCACAAACAGTTTTGACATTATAAGTTTTAAATAAATTTTTCATATAAAAGAATGTCTGATTTAAAGATATTCTTTTTTTTATATATTGAGGGACCTTTTCCATTTTTATAAGTATTTTTCAATTACTTCTAATAATCCTTTTTGAGTCTCATTTTCAATATCAACCAAACCACACATAATTAATACCCTCCCTGAATAGAAATTTTTAATAAGTATTTCAAATTCTTCTTTATTAGAAGCATAAATAATTACATTTTTCCCTTTTTTCAATATTTTATCAATTATAGGAAGCCACAAAGATGAAGCACAAGGAGGTCTTCCTGCTCCTGGAACTATTTGAATAACTTTGATATATGGCAAAGATAAAAGAATGTCAAGATGTTTTATTTCATCAGGGCCATCAAGATGCCAGGCAATATATTCAAGATAATCTTTCAATTTTTCAAGTTCATATACAACAAATTTTTCAAATAATTTAGGAGAAATCATTGTTGAAAAATCAGATTGACATGCATAGGTTTTCCCTGGAGCCCATAAAAGCAATGAAGCATCTCCTGGTAGTTTTTTAGAATAAATAGAATGAAAAAATTTATGTGCTTTTATCCATGCATCTACAAATTCATCAATCTTTTCAATTATTATTTCAGGGATTTCTATTATATCTATTAATAAATTTTCTACCCCTCTTAAAAGAGAAAAACAGGTTAAAGCATC
>JAMWCO010000119.1 GCA_023818785.1 Candidatus Omnitrophota bacterium | reverse complement strand
TCATAAATAAGTTCTTTTTCTGAAATATCTTTTCCTGGAAATGTATAGGAAGAATAAATTTTTGAAGAATCTTCTACCCATATAAATCTTATAAATGAATTTTCTTTTGATACATAAGGGCCATAAACACGCACCTCAGGATAAAAAGTTTTTATCATTGTATCATTTTTAATCTTATAAATCTTTAAAAATTCATTTATTCCATCCCAGATTATGTTTGAAAAATTGTATTCATCAACACATATTGAAGGGGAAATAAGTTTTGAAAGGACTGTATCGTAAAATTCTGGCACCCTAACTGTTTCAATAGGGACAGGTTGAGAAAAAGAAGAAATGAAATCTTCATAAATTACCTGGTAATTTCCCGGGTTATTGAGTGGAAACTTAACAACTTCAAGCATTTTTCCAGACCAAAGCTCAATAAAAGGTGGGCGTGGTAAGATATGATAGGTAGAACCATAATCTGTTTCAAACACTGTATATCCTGTATCTTTTTGAATATAAAACCCTGGCGCACCTATTCCCCATTTATAAGTGTTTAAATTTGTATATGCAAGAGTAGGTAAAGGACTTTGAGAAACTTTTGTAAATCTTATTTCTTCAAGTGCTGTGGTATCATTATATGCCCACACTGAATATAAATTATTTAAATATAAAAATCCAGCAGGATTTTTCCCATAACCTAAGAATATTTTATTTATCTCTGAATCTTTTAAGATAGCATCATAAATTGAATTATTCTTTGAATAAAGAATATGTAAACTATCATTTTTTATAAAAAGTCTTTTGAGTTATTTGGTGGGATATTATCTAATGAAATACTGATATCAATTGAGGTAACAAAAATTGGTAGAATATCTCTTCTTTTAAAAATTATGCCTTCCCCTGAATTATATATACTTCCTAAATAAATCTTTCCAAATTGAGAATACACATAAAGATCAGGGTAAATCTTTTCTTGGAACTGGGGGAAATAAGTTATCTTTTTAATAATTGGTGAATCACCATATATTTCTATGTAATAAAGATTCCTATCCTCAGAGTTTTGATAAATTACAAAAATGTTGGATCCAAACAAAAATATCCTTGGGTTTTTTACAAAAGAAGGTAAACTTGATTGAAAGTTTTCTGATTGAAACCATCCCCATTTATCAGAAGAAATGTCATATTTTATTATTCTTAAATTGTTCTCTCCTTCTTTGCAAAAACATAAAATATTTTTATCTATAAAATGCATATGATTATAACCCATTATCTCTTGGTTATTTATTTTTATACTTTTAAATGCGGTATCCAGACCATAACGAAAATACATCAAACTATCTGATTGTCCAGGAGACGCAGAACCATACTGGGTAACTAATAATAAATATCCTTCAGGCAAATAACTTGCTGTAATAGAACCTTTCCCTATCCATCTTTCCCTCAAAGAATCTATGAAAATATTTGTTGGAGACAAAAACTCACATATATAAACTTTTATTCCCTCGTGGTCAACAGGACATTCAAAAATTAAGAAAATATCATCATCTCCAGAAACTGCAACAGGATTCTCACCATAACGAGGTATTGAATATTCAGAAGTCCAATTCCTCTCTACTTTTACTCTATACTTTATTCTAAACTCTGCGGGAGCATTATATTCATAAAAAACATATATTCTATTTTCCTTGTCAATCACTAAGCAAGCATCTTCCACCCATGTGTTGGGTTGATTTGTACAATCCACTATTTCTTCAATATCCCATGTAATTCCATCATCCTCTGAAACTGCATAATATATTTTCTTATTATTATTAAAAACAGTGTGTAATTTGCCGTTTTTAAAAATTATTTTCTTCCCTTTACCACCATTAAAATAAAAAGTATCAACCGCAACTTTTGAAAGTAAAACTGGTGAAGTTGTAACCCATACAGAATTTGAAAATTGAGAATAAATACCATCTTTTACTGCTCTTACTTTATAAAAATAATCACTAAATCTTGAAACTGAATTGTCAGTATAACTTGTTGTATTTGCGTTTGTTTGCCCAATTTTCTGCCATACCTGATTAATTCCCTTTCTCCATATCTCATAACCAGTTTCATAGTTTGAATTATCTTTCCATGTTAAATTAACAGAATTGTAAGGATAAGAAGAATTTGCAGAAAGGTTTGTTGGTGGATTTAAAATATTTGTAGTTACCTGTACTATATTTGAGTATTCTGATGGGAAATTATTTTCCCATGCTCTTATTTTATAAAAATATGTTTTATTCCATTCAACTGTATTATCTATGTAACTTTCAGAAGAACCTGAAACTTTACCTATCCTTCCAAATTGGTTATTTCCATATAAATCAGGATTTCTGAAAATTTGAATGCTATCATAAATAAACCCTGAATAATTTTGCCACACAAGTTTTACTTTTTCTTCTGAAATCACACTTGCAATTAAATTTTTTGGCTTCCAATCAGGAACTACTATCGTAAAAGGATTATCACTTTCATCAGAAAGACCTGTAACCCCTATCCCATCTAACCATGTAGTTACTTTTACTTTGCAATTAGAATAATTACCAGGAGGCTCAGAAAGCGGAATAACCCAGCTATAACTGAAAGGACTTTGTGAATATGTGTATGCATCTATAGGTGTATTTCCAATAAATTTCCAGTTTATTCCTCCATCTTTTGAATACCAAAAATAAGCTCTCACAAAGCCATCATTGGTTCCCCATTTTATTTGATAAGTATTACCTGCTGTTAAAATTTCCCCTCCATTTGGATAAATTAAATTTGTTTTTGCAGGATTGTCCCTTTCCCAAACGAGGCATTTATTCTCTTTTGTATCTACTCTGCCAATTAACATATCATTTATAGTGACTCTTACTGTCACATTTCCGGTATATCCTCCACCAGAACTTGTCCAATTTGTATGTATTACTGGTGCTCCTACAAACCAAGGAAGAAACTCTTGATGACATCTATGTATAGGAATACCTTTTTCTTTAATCACTGTACCGTTGTCCGGACGGATAAGAGAAACATTTATTGTTAACGCCTTTTTATAATCATTTATGTTTGGCCAAACCCTTACACTATAAGGAGGATAATTAGATAGCCCTACCCTCGGCTTATCAGTAAAATATGCACCATAATAAGTATCTTCATCATCTATCATCCATACTTTTATAAATTCTGTTACATATGTGCATTCAGTAAGGGAAACTTCGCCACTTGCGCCAATATCTTCGAACATACCGTACCATTTATTTTCTGCATGATCATGGCTGGCGTAAATAACCGGGTTAAATTGGGCACAAGCAAGATTTACTTGGTTCGAATAAACAATTCCATCATCCGGACCTATTAGTATACCCCCAAGTTTTATCCGTTTCCTATTACCTGCTATAGTAGCCATTTTTATTCCATATGATTCTTCATACCCGAGTAAATTGCCCCATTCATCTTCTCTTCCAGTAGATACTTCTTTAAATTTAATATTTTCCCCTTCTTTATCCACTCCCATTTCCCAGTGTTCTGCAATTTGCCAAGTTTTACAATTCATAAATGTAATATGTACAGTCTCGTCCAAGGGATAAGTGTAGGGGTGATTAGGAGTCCCTACCATGAGTACTTTACGGATCCTATTCTTTACTGAATCTCCAGAAGGAAGTGTTAAATATTTTATTGCAAAACGTATAACAAGTCCTCCCATAGAATGGGCTACTATATCTACCTTTGCAAACGGATTACTTTGCCAATTAAAACCATAACATGCTATCAATACTTTTTCTATAAAACTCGCAAGATTATGTGCCCAACTTCCACTATCCGAGGCATTCTTATACACATCAACAAAATATTCTGGTGGTATTGAGCCTTTTCGCACAACTTGCCCAGTCCTTCTATCAATTCCATACATACACTCTATTATACTATTATCTCCAATAGTACCTGGGCTTCCATCACGATGATAAAAAGAAAAGTTGTAAATCCTCTTTGCATCAGGCATAGGTTTAAGTTGGGTATTTTCATCACAGGCATAAGCAGGAGTACCATCAGTTTTGAGTCCGTATTGATACCCTTTATATTTTTCAGCTACAATTTTTGTCATTGCAGTATGATATTTAAGCGTTATTCCATCAGATTTTGTTGGATACCAGGTTTTCCAGCCACCTTCTTCTTTATCCGACGAGTCTTCAGGTACCGCCTCTGATTTATGCCCGTGAATAAAGATAATAGGCACATCTGAAGCATACAAATTGAAAAAAACTGTTATAAATAAAAATATAAATGTAATTACACGTTTCATTTTACACCTCCAAATATTCGTTTTATCCCTATATATACACCTGAAAAATTTACATTAACTTTTTTCTCAGCTTTTGTCCATTTAAATGGAGAATTGTTAAAAATCTCAAAATCCCAAGCATACTTTCCTCCTCCATATATAACCCAAATTGGAGTTCCGTCCTGCCTTTTTAACAATTTCTTAAAAAATAAATACATCCCACCCCCTATACAGTGTCTTATCACCCTTTTATCAATAGTTATCCGATTTTGATTTGGTCTATGATAGGACAGTCTCTCTATGGTTTTAAGACGCGTGTATCCTATCTCAAATCCAACATTTGGTTTATGCATGTCTTCAGCAAAAATTCTTATTCTATGAATATAAACATCGTTTCCTCCTCCCACATACCCTTTTGTAGAATCAGGTAGTTGAAAAGATGAACCCCATCCATCTCTGTCATTTAAACCTGCCCACCCATACCCTATCCCAACTTCTATCTTTTTTCTCTCTTTCAATAAAAATTTAATGCTCCCTTCTATTGAATTCAGCCAATATATTGGCGGAGGCGGAATCATCTCCGAAGAGTATGGCTGTAAATATTTTCCTGTGCAACATATTCCACCACTATATCCAATTCCTATACTCAATCTATTTAAAAAGGTTTGTTTTTTAGTTTTCTCTTCTCCTTTTTCCTGAGCAATACCCAAAGAAATGGGAAATAACAAAAAAAT
>JAMWCO010000118.1 GCA_023818785.1 Candidatus Omnitrophota bacterium | reverse complement strand
AGATGGATGGGATAAAACCTTTTTGATAAAAATCTGAGTTGAAAAAAATGAAAAAGAGAAAAAGGAGGTAAAAAGAGGGTTGACAAGCCTTTTCATAGATGAAGCAACAGGCTATTTTTTCAAATCGGATTGGCGAGAAAGGAGAAATTTTTCATATGAGAGTTTTTCATACTCTTTATAAAGGGAAGTTCTTTTTAATAGTTCATCAAAATCAACCATATGCGCATCAAAATCAGGGCCATCAACACAGGCAAACTTTGTTTTTCCACCAACACTTACTCTACAACAACCACACATCCCAGTTCCATCAACCATTATTGGATTTAAACTTGCTATTGTTTTTATATTATATTTTTTTGTTATTTCTGCGACTTTCTTCATCATAGGAATTGGACCTGCAGTTAAAACTAAATCAAACTTTTTCCCATTTTCAAGTAATCTTTCAAGAATATAAGTATTAAACCCTTTTTCTCCATAACTACCATCATCTGTTGAAATATATAATTTATCACTTATTTGCCTCATTTCTTTTTCAAGTATTATAAGATTTTTAGTTCTTGCTCCAATAATTGTAGTTATTATATTACCTTTTTCTTTAAATGCTTTTCCCATCCAATAGACAAAAGCAGCACCAACTCCACCTACTATAATACATACTTCACCATAATTCTCTATTTCTGTTGGTTTTCCAAGAGGGCCTGCTATATCACAAATTTCATCCCCTTCATTTAAAAGACCAAGTTTTGTTGTTGATGTTCCTACTTCTTGAAAAATTAAAGTTATTGCCCCTTTTTCTTTATCAATACCTGCAATAGTAAGTGGTATCCTTTCCCCTTTCTCATCAACTCTTAAAATAACAAATTGTCCTGGAAGTGCTTTTTTTGCAATTAAATCTGCAAATACTTCAATTCTTTTTATTTTATCTGCTATTTCTTCTTTCTTTATTATTTTGTTCATTTTGATTTCTCCCATCTTAATAAGTCCATTACCTTACTCAATGTTTCTCCTTCAATTATTTCTTTCCTTATTCTATTTTCTCTTTCAAGAACATCCATCGCTCTATTTGCTATCTCAACAACTTTTTCCTTTGGAATAACAACAACTCCATCTAAATCTCCAATTATCCAATCTCCTGGGGAAATTATCTGCCCTTCTATTTTTATAGGAATATTTATTTCTCCAAATCCCTTTGGTTCACCTGCTTGTGGCGTAATGATTTTAGCAAAAACAGGAAATTTAAGTTTAATTATCTCTTCAATATCTCTAACTGCACCAAAAATAACTACTCCTTCTAATTTTTTCATAATTGCACTATTTGTTGCAAGTTCTCCCCAGCAAGCAGGGCCAACTCCACCAGCATCAATAATTATTACATCTCCCTCTTCTGCTAAATCTATTGCTTCTACAGGTTTGGCCCAGTCACCTGGATATGTTCTTACAGTTATACATTTCCCTACAATTTTAAAATTTTCATTTAATATAGGTTTTACTCCTTTAATCCAGCCACTTCTATGTAAAGCATCTGATATATTTGCAGTTGAAACTTTCTTTAAAATATCTTTTACATTTTCAATATTAACTCTTTTGTAAAGAAATGTTTTAACAGGCATTTTTGTTTCAATCGCTTTTTTAATATCTGAAATTGCCTTTTTTACATCAGGTGATTTTGTTATAGCACCACCAATTATTAAGATAGAAGCACCTGCATTTACTGCAAAAACAACATTTTCAGAATTTAGTCCACCTGCTATTGCTACTGGAATATTAACATTTTCAACAACTTCTTTTAAAAAATCAAAGGAAATTCTACCTGTCATCTGTTGGTCTATTGGAATGTGAACTCCTATATAATTTGCTCCAAGACCTTCTACCTCTTTCGCTCTTTTTAAATTTGCTGATTCTTCCATTAAATCAACCATAATTTCTCCTCCATAATTTTTACATGCCTCAATAGATTCTTTTATTGTTTCATTAGATGCATTTCCCATAACAACAACTATATTTGCTCCTGCTTTAAAAGCCATTTCTGCTTCTATTCTTCCAGCATCCATAATTTTCATATCTGCGATAATTTTTTTATTTGGATATAAAGAGCGTAATTTTTTTATAATTTCAACTCCACATGATTTGATTAAAGGCGTTCCTACTTCAATCCATTCAATACCTGCTTCAACTGCTTCTTCTGTAAGTTTTAAAGCCCTTTTTTCATCAATAAAGTCCAATGCAAGTTGAATTACTGGGAATTTATCTTTCATTCTACCTTCCTTGCTATCATAATAAAACCTGTATGTCCTCTCATTAAGTCAACAGGCCTTGCTCTTTTTTCATCAACAATCCAATTTCTCTCAAGTATTTCAAAAACATTTATGTCAATGAATCCATTTATTCCTTCAATAAATCTTTTAATTTGGGTTATCTGAGGATTATAGTTTACTAAAATTCCACCAATTTTCAAATATTTTAAGATATTTTTTGCTCTCCATGGTTCTGGAAGGTCAAGAAATATCTTATCTGCCCATTCTTCTTCAATATTAAGTTTAAAATTTTCATCATAAACATCTCCATTAATAAACTTAAGATTTTTAGGAATTTGTCCAAAATAATTTTCTATATTTTTCTCAGCAATTTTTCTAAATTCTTCATTTTTTTCAATTGTTATAACTTTACCCTCTTTAACTTTTGATAGAATCCCAATCAATAATGCACCAGAGCCAGTCCCTGTTTCAATTACATTATCAGTTTCTTTCAAGTCAGAATAAAAAATTATTACTGCAATATCTTTTGAGTATATTATCTGTGTCTTCCTTTTTAATTTCAAAATAAATTCTGAAATAGTTGGTTTTAAAAAATAAATCTTTCTATTATTAACAAATGAAATTTCAACTTCTCTTTCCATCTCTGGTATTTCAATATTCCCAAAATGTGTTGAAAATTTTTTTAAATCCTTATCAATAAGCCATTTTTTTTTATCACAATATATAATTATTTTTTTCATAGGCAAGTCCATCCACCATCTATTAAAATTACACTTCCTGTCATAAAATCACAATTATCAGAGGCAAGAAAAAGAGCAAGAGGGCCTATTTCTTCAGGATTACCAATTCTACCAACTGGTAATCTATCAAGAAAATATTTTTTTATCTCTTGATTTTTAAATATCTCTTTATTTATATCTGTTTCAAATGGCCCAGGACATATACAATTAACCCTTATATTATATTTTGCCCATTCAACTGCAAGTGTTTTTGTCAATTGTAAAACTGCACCTTTACTTGAAGCATAAGCAGTTCTTCCTGGTAAAGTAACAAAACTTAATATTGAACCAATTGTTATAATCTTTCCATATTTCCTTTCTATCATATGTTTCCCTACAATTTTACATGTATACCAGGTTCCAAAAAAGTTTGTTTCAAAAACATCCCTAAATTTTTCTTCTGGGAAAATTTCTGCTTTTTCTCTATAATTTATTCCTGCTGCTGTAACAAGTATATCAATCTTCCCAAATTCATTTAATGTAATATCTACAAAGTTTTTAACTTCATCATAATTCCTTACATCTCCTTTTATAAATATAACTTTTCTTCCTGTCTCTTCCATTATTTCTTTTTTTGTTTTTTCACCAGATTCTATATCCCTTCCTATTATTGAAATTTCTGCCTTATTTTCAGCAAATACTTTAGCAATTTCTTTACCAAGTCCTTTTGTCCCACCTGTTATAAGAGCGACTTTCCCAGATAAATTTGAATTTTTTAATCTATTTATTTTTTCCATTTTTTTCTATTTTTTTTAATAATCACTATGTTATAACCATTTTCTCTTTTATATTCAACATAATCAACCATTTCTTTAATCAGGTTAAATCCAAATCCATAATCATCATCTTCTTCTGGATTAATAGTTAAAGGATTAAAAGGTGTTCCATCATCCATTATTTCAATTTTTATTGTATTATTTATATCCTGCCAGGAAACTTTTATAATATTTGGTTCATTCGTTTTACAAGTTAGTATTATACTACATATTTCGTCAATTGTAAGCATTAATTCCCATGTTTTTTTAAAACTAAGATTTGTAAGAGCACATTTTTTTTGAATAAAACTTGAAATTAACTCAAGACCTGCATAACTTGCTTCAACTACTATATAATCAACCTTTCCCATTATTTAAAAATTTTATATAAAGTTTTTCAATCTCGTCAACCATTTTTTCAACCGGAAATAAATTCTTTACTAAATTCTGCCCTTCTATTCCCATTTTATCAGCAATTTTACAATTTTCAAGTAAAAAGATTATTCTTTCTGTTAATAATTTAATATTTTTAGGCGGGACAATAAAACCTGTCTTTCCATCAATAACAATTTCTTTAGTCCCATCAATATCAAATGCAACAACTGGTTTCCCTCCTGCAAGTCCTTGAGCAACTGCTTTTGGCAAACCTTCTCTTAAACTTGTATGGACTAAAATATCTATAATTGCAACATATTCAGGAATTTTTTCTGGTGGAACAAGTCCTGTAAATATGACCTTTTCATAAATATTATTTTTCTTGGCATACTCTTGAAGTTGATTTCTTAAAATACCATCTCCTACAAGTAAAAGTTTTGTTTCTGGGAATTTTTTTGAAATTTCTTTAAATGCTCTTATTAAATAATTATGACCTTTCAAATAAAAGAATCTTCCAATCATCCCAATAACTTTTTCATTTTTCTCAATTCCATATTTTTCTCTTAAATATTCTCTATTTTCTCCATACTTAAAATATGGTTCAATTTCAAATCCACTATAAATTACTGTATAATCATGTTCTTTCCCTATCCCTACCTGTAATGATTTTTCTTTCATAACTTGGCCAACACATATAAAATGGTCTGTAAAAAAATAAGCAATTTTTTCTAAAAATATATATAAAAAATTCAAGATCTTATTCTGATATGGATGAAATGGAAGCCCATGAATAGTATGAATTACAACTGATTTTGGATTTGCAATCTTTGCAGATATTCTCCCAATTATTCCTGCCTTTGCACTATGAGTG
>JAMWCO010000117.1 GCA_023818785.1 Candidatus Omnitrophota bacterium | reverse complement strand
ATGACTTGTAAAACCAAAAACTTCATCATGTTTTTTTGGACTCATCTTTATAACCTTACTTCCCAATTTTTTCCAAAAATTCTCTATTTTTCCCTTTATATTTTCTTTTGTATTTTTTGTAGGAGTGATAACAACTACCTTATTCTCAAATAGACCTTCTTTAATAAAATCTATTCCACTTTTTTCAGAACCTGTTATTGGATGAGAACCAACAAAATTTGCCTTTTTACCTATAATTTCTTCTACTTTTTTACATACAACTTCCTTAACACTTGCAACATCTGTAAAATAAATATCACACTTTACTTTATTTATTAATCTAATATATTCTTCTAAAACACTTATAGGAGTTGAAAGAATAAGAAAGTCAACATAGTTAATAACATCCTCTGGTTTTTCATAAAATTCATCTATTATTCTTCTTTCAATCGCCTTTTTCATCGTTTCCATCTTCCTACTATATCCAATAACTTTTTCAGCAATATTTCTTTTTTTTATATCAATACAAATAGAACCGCCTATCAAACCAATACCAATTATCCCTATTTTTTTAAAATCAGCCATATATCATTTTTCTTCTTTTTTTATAAATGCTCTGAATAATTCAATTGGGATAGGGAAAACAAGAGTTGAATTTTTTTCTGCTGCTATTTCAGTTGCTGTTTGCAAATATCTTAATTGGATTGCTATCGGAACCTCTGATAGTATCTCTGCCGCCTCTTTTAATTTTTGTGCTGCTTGAAATTCTCCTTCTGCATTTATTATTTTTGCTCTTCTATCTCTCTCAACTTCTGCTTGCCTTGCCATTGCTCTTTTCATAGTATCTGGTAATTCAACCTCTTTAATTTCAACTATACTTACTTTTATTCCCCATGGATCTGTCTGTTCATCTATAATTTGTTGCAATCTATGATTTATTTTCTCTCTTTCTGCAAGTATTTCATCAAGTTCAAGTTGTCCTGCTACTCCTCTTAATGTGGTTTGTGCTATCTGCATAGTAGATAATTGATAATTCTCAACTTCAACAACTGCTTTTGCAGGGTCCATAACTCTAAACCAAACAACAGCATTAATTTTTATAGGAACATTATCTTTTGTCATAACTTCTTGAGGAGTAACATCAAAAGTTACTGTTCTTAAACTTACTTTCACCATTCTTTCTACTATTGGTATTAAAAAAATAAGGCCTGGCCCTCTCACTCCAACTAACCTTCCAAGACGAAAAATAACTCCTCTTTCATATTCATTAACTACTTTTATTGCATTTGCCAAAATCATAAAAACAAAAATACCTAAAATTATCCATCCCATATTCCCTCCTTTTCATGTAAATATTTACTAAACTCTGTTTATATTTAATTTACAATTTTCACTCTTAACTGTCAAATTTAATGTATAAGTTGAATACATTAAAATTATAAAAGGTGTTCACTATCTTTCTCAACTTCTTCAATAAGTTTTAATATAAATAAAATTTAGCACCATAAATTTTAAAGAAAATTTAAGAATGATAAGGAAAGTTAAAAATTGAAAGGGACTAAGTGGTAAATTTGACTTGACAAAAATAAAAAGATGTATAATAATGTTAAACATGAAAAATATAAATAAGAAAATATCTATACCTTTATCAAAACAAATAAAAAATTATTTATTGGGAGAGATTAAAAAGAGGAAAATTGCTCCTGGTGAAAAAATTCTTTCAGAAACAAAACTTGCAAAAAAATTTAAAGTTAGTAGAATGACAGCAAGAGAAGCATTGCTTGAGTTAATAAATGAAGGATATCTTTATAGAGTTTTCGGAAAAGGTACATTTTTAAAAGAAGATATTGAAGAGAAAAAGATATTAAAAAAGAAGTTTGTGATAAAAGTTCCAAATTTAAAGAACTCTTTTTATTATCAAATTATTTCAGGAGCAGAAATTGTTTTTACCCATAATAATTATGAATTTAATATTTTAACAGAGAGAGATAATCAAATAATGGAAAAAGAAATTTTTGAAAAGATTTTAAAAGAAGAAGGAGAAGGGCTTTTACTTGTATCTTCATATTATACTTATACAAACTTATCAATTCTTAAGAAAATAAAAGAAAAAATGCCAATTGTTATTGTAGATGTTAAAATTCCTAATCTCAAAGTGGATACGGTAATTTCAGATGATTTTAAAGGTGGATATATGGCAACAGAGCATTTAATAGAACAAAATTACAAAAATATTTTACATTTAGCAGGACCAAATAGTGATTCAAGTGCAGAAGGAAGGAAAAAAGGATACATTGAATGTATGAAAAATTATAAATTGAAACCTGAAATAAGATATACAAGATGGACAGTTGAAGATGGATATTTTGAAACAAAAAAAGTTTTTTTAAATAGAAAGGAGATTGAAGGTATATTTTGTTGTAATGATGAAGTTGCAATTGGAGCATATAGAGCATTGAAAGAATTGAATCTGAGAGTTCCAGAAGATGTTGTTATTGTAGGTTACGGAAATATAGATATAAGTAGAGTTTTTGAAGTTCCATTTACAACAGTTGACCAATCACCAGAAGAAATGGGTAAAATAGCGGCTAATTTATTGATTGAAAAGATTGAAGGAAAAAGAAAGTTTGATGAAGTAAAAGAAATAAAAGTAGAGACAAAACTTATTATAAGAGAATCATGTGGAATTTTAAACAAAAGATAAAAGGAGATACAATGAAAGTGGCAATAACTGAGGGGAAAAAAGATGTAAAAATAAAAGATGTTCCAATCCCTGAAATAAATGAGTATCAATGTCTATGTAAAACGCTTGCCTGTGCAACCTGTTCAGGAACAGATTTAAAAATAATGGATGGAAAAATCTTCTGGTGCAAAAATTATCCTGTTATTCTTGGTCATGAAAGTGTTGGAATTGTTGTTAAAAGAGGTAAGAAGGTAAAATATATCAAAGAGGGAGATATTTTTTTAAGGATAACCTGTGTCTATCCTGGAGAAAGATTTAATAATTATTATTCTGCAATTGGTGGATTTTCAGAATATGGAATAATAACAGATGTAAAAGTATTGAAAGAAGAAAATAAAGATGCAAAAATTCCTCATTATACAATTTATCAACAGAAGATACCAGAAGATTTAAATATTTCACCTGTAGATGCAACAATTTTTATAACTTTAAAAGAGACATCAAGTTTTATTTTCAATATAGGAGTAAAGTTTCAAAACTCTATTTTAATTCTTGGTTCAGGACCTGTTGCAATGGGGATGGTATATTTTTCTAAATTAATTGGTTGTCAACCTATTATTGTTGCTGGAAGAAACCAGAAGACATTAAATTATATAAGGAAAATCGGTGCTGATTATATAATAAATACAAATGAAGAAAAAATTGAAAAAACAAAAGAGATAACAGATGGAAAAGGAGTTGATTTTATAATTGATACAACAGGAGATAAAGAATTTGTCTTAAAAACTATTTCTTTATTATCTGAAAATGGTAAAATTGTTCCATATGCAAGTTATGAAGAGGAAAATCCATTTAAAGATTGCGAAAAAAGTGAGAAATTTATATTTATAGGACCATCTGAAGAAAAAACTCATAACTACATATATGAACTTACAAAAAACAATATTTTAAAACCACATTTTTTTTATTCACATGTTTTACCCTTTGAAGAAATTGAATATGGATTTCAATTAATAAGAAAAAGAGAAGGTTTTAAGGTTGTTTTTAAAATGGAGAGATGAAATGAAAACAAAAGTTTTAATTTTCCCAGAAGCAAATAGATTTGAAGTATCTGAATTAACACTTGAGCAAATGAGTGAGGATGATATAAAGGTAAGAACCATAATTTCTGCAATATCTCCTGGAACAGAAAGATGGATTTTAAAAGGAAAACATATAGGGACTAAATTTCCATGTGCACCTGGTTATCATAGAATAGGGATAGTGGAAGAAATTGGGAAAAATGTAAAGTGTTTTAAAGAAGGAGATATTGTCTATGGAACTGATAATAAATGGAAAGAGAATGTTTACAGAATGTGGGGAGCCCATATTTTTTATTCAATAGGGAACTATAAGAATTACTGGTTTATTTCTTCAAAAATTCCTAATGAATTTGAACTTGAAACAATTGTATTTACTCAACTTTCAGCAGTTGCAACAAGGGGGATAAAAGCACTCAAAGGAAAACCAAAAGAAAAAATAATTATAATTGGCGCTGGTTTCCTTGGTCTTTGCGCCTGCCAGTTATCAATTTATAAAAATATGATACCTATTTTAATAGATAAAGACCCTAAAAGAGTTAAATTTGGTAAAAAATTTACAAGTTTTTCATTTTCAATTGATGATAAAGATATTGATGAAAAATTAAAAGAGATTGCTCCTGAAGGTTTTGACTATTTATATGATACTGTTGGAATTCCTGAAACAACTGACAAACTTGTTAAATTTATGAAATACAGAGGGAAAATTTTACTTCAGGCACAATATTTTGATAAAGAAAGATGTGCTATTGACCTTGACCAGATAAAAATAAGAGAATTAACCATAAAAACTACTATAGGAATAGATACAGTTGATTTTTATGAAACGCTTGAATATATTAAAAAAAGAATTATAAAAATATCAGAAATGATTACTCATAGATTTAAAGATGATGAATTAGAAAAGGGGTTTGAAATTTTGAGAGATGGTAAAGAGTTTAATCTTGGAATTCTTTTCTGGTGGAAATAAAGAGGAGGTAATATGGAATATAGGATACCTGATAGTGAATTTGAGAAAAGATGGAAAAAAGTTATAGAAGGAGTTAGAGAAAAAGGACTTGATATTTTAATTTGTCATTCAAATGAATCTGATTTTGCAAATGTAAGGTATTTATCTGATTATTGGCCTATATTTGAAACAGCAGGTGTTGCAATTTCTAAAAAAGGAAAACTTGCTTTACTTATTGGACCTGAAAGTGAAACATTTGCAGAAGATAGAAGCAAAATAAAAAATATTTATAAAATCCTTCAATATAGGGAGAGTGCAGAACCAAATTATCCAGATATGAAACTTGATGATTTTTCTATTCTTTTTAAAGAACTTGTTGGAGATAAAGTTAAAAAAATTGGAATTTCTGGT
>JAMWCO010000116.1 GCA_023818785.1 Candidatus Omnitrophota bacterium | reverse complement strand
ATTATAATTTTTAATAAAATCAACAAATCTTTTATAAGAATTTGGTCCACATATAATATCAATAAAATCAAATTTTTTTAAAATTTCTTCTTTGTATAGTGAGGGAGTACATCCAACAAGACAGAAAGTTTTATTATTTTCTATATTTTTAATTGAATTTATAAAGGAAAAAATTCTATCTTCTGCATGTTTCCTTACTGAACAGGTATTTACAATTATTATATCTGAATCTTTTAATGATGAACTTTCAATAAAACCATTATCAATTAATATTTTTTTTAGTTTATCAGAATCATAAAAATTCATTTGACACCCATAAGTTTTGATAAAGAATTTTTTACTCATAAAAAAATTATACCCTCCTCAATGAAAAAATTGAACCTATAATTAATCCTAAAAGAGTAAAGGAGTTGATATTGAATCTGACTGAAAAAGAAATATTTAAAATAACAAGGTCTAAACCATTTATATTCCAAACCGGATTAATACTATTTGAAATGAAGTTATAAAACAAATTATTTTGTGGAATAAAAAATAATAAAATTTCTCCAATGCAAGTACCTATCATCCCAGAAAGAAAAATTATAAAAATTATATATAAAAATTTCATAATTTATCTTTCAATAGTTTGATTTCTTGATGAACCTGTTGATATTTTTGTTATTCTAATGCCTATTTTTTCTTCTATCTTTTCTATATACCTTTTAGCATTCTCAGGTAAATCATTGTATTTCTTAACTTTACTTATATCCTCATCCCATCCATCAACTTCATCATAAATTACCTCACAATTTGAAAATATTTTAGAATTAAAAGGATATTCATTTATAACTTTATTATTATATTTATATCCAATCCCTATTTTAATATTTTTAAATCCTGTCAGAACATCAAGTTTAGTAAGAACAATTTCATCTATACCATTAATTATACCTGCAAATTTTACAATAATTGCATCAAACCAACCACATCTTCTTGGTCTTCCAGTTGTTGCTCCAAATTCATCCCCAATTTTTCTCAATTTTTCTCCTATTTGGTCCTTAATTTCTGTAGGAAATGGTCCCATCCCAACCCTTGTTGTATATGCTTTTGCAACTCCTATAATTTTTTTTATTTTTTTAGGAGAGATACCAAGACCAATACATGCTCCACCTGCAATTGGATTTGAAGCAGTAACATAAGGATATGTCCCAAAATCAATATCTAAAAATGTTCCTTGTGCTCCCTCCGCAAGAACTTTTTTCCCTTTTTCAATCTCTTCATTAAGATATAAAGAAGTATTTATAACAAATTTTTTAATTTCTTTTCTGTAAATCTCATATTCTTTAAATATTTTTTCAGGACTTAAAATTTCTTCCTTATAATATTCTTTAAATAAATAATTTTTTAATTCAAGCGCAATTTTCAATTTTTCCATAAAAACATCTTCATCAACAAAATCAATAACCCTTATACCAATTCTTGCAAATTTATCTGTATATGTTGTTCCAATCCCTCTGCCTGTTGTTCCAAGTTTCCCTTTGCCTCTGAATTTATCCTCAATCTGGTCAAGTAATTTATGGTAAGGTAATGTAATATGTGCATTTTCAGAAATAAATAGTTTTTTTTCAACATCTATACCACTTTTCTCCAAATATTCTATCTCTTCAAAAAGAGAGACAGGGTCAATAACTACTCCATTCCCAATAACACATATTTTATTAGGATATAAAATACCAGAAGGAATTAAATGAAATATAAATTTTTTATCATTTACAACAACTGTATGACCTGCATTTGCTCCACCTTGATACCTTGCAATTATATCTACATTTTCTGCAAGATAATCAATAACTTTCCCTTTCCCTTCATCTCCCCATTGAGTCCCAATTACAACTGTTACCATTTTCCTCCTATTTTTTCAATAATTGCTTCTCCCATTTCTATTGTTCCAACACATTTTTCGCCTTCTTCTTTAAAATCATAAGTGACATACTTACCTTCTCTTATTACTTCAGATAATGCCTTTTCTATTTTATCTCTTGCTTCAATCTCTCCAAGATAATCAAGCATTAAAATACCTGCAAGTATCATTGCAGAAGGATTAACCTTCTTCTGTCCTTTATATTTAGGAGCAGAACCGTGAGTAGGTTCAAATATTGCAACATCTTCTCCTATATTTGCACCTGCAGAAAGTCCAAGCCCTCCAATAATTCCAGCACATAAATCAGAAAGTATATCTCCATAAAGATTTGGACAAACTATAACATCATAAATTTCTGGTTTTTGAACAAGTTGCATAGCCATATTATCAACAATTTTATCTTCAAATTCAATATCAGGATATTCCTTTGCTATATTTTTTGCAACTTCAAGAAAGAGTCCATCTGAATATTTCATAATATTTGCTTTATGAACAACAGTAACTTTTTTTCTATTGTTCTTTCTTGCATATTCAAAACCAAATCTTAAAATTTTTTCTGAATTTTCAACTGATATCGGTTTTATACTTATTCCTGTATTTTTATTCAATTTTTTTCCTGTTTTCCCCTCAATAAATTTAATCAATTCTAATGTTTCTTCTTTCCCTTTCTCAAATTCAATCCCTGCATATAAATCTTCCATATTCTCTCTTATTATAACTATATCAACATTTTCAAATTTTGTCCTTGCACCTTTATAAATTTTAAAAGGTCTTAAACAAACATATAAATTAAAGTATTGTCTTAAAAAAACATTTATACTTCTAAATCCAGTTCCAATAGGAGTTGTTATTGGCCCTTTTAGACATATTTTATTTTCTTCTATTGATTTTATTGTTTCATCAGGGATTGGGGTTCCATATTTTTTTATAGATTCCTCTCCTGCCATTTTTATATCCCAATCAATATTTATACCTGTGGCTTCTATTACTTTTTTTGCAACTTCTGTTATTTCAGGTCCAATACCATCCCCAGGTAATAAAGTAATTTTATAAACCATCTTTTATCCAATATCAAAATTTTTGTATTTCTTTAAATAATCTATAATCCCACCTTCTTTAATAATCTTAATTAAAAACTCTGGAGTTTTTGTAACATAAATTTCTATATTTTTTGTAATATTTTTAATCTTACCCTCTTCAAGATATATCTCAATTTCGTCTCCATCTTCAATTTTATCTGTATCTCCTTCAAGTAAAATAAGACCATTATTTATTCCATTTCTATAAAAAATCCTTGCAAAACTTTTAGCAACAACTGCTGGGATACCTGCATATTTAATAACAAGAGGTGCTTGCTCTCTGCTACTCCCACAACCAAAATTTCTTCCAGCAACTATAAAATCACCTTTTTTCACTTTTTTATAAAAATCTGGCTCTATATCTTCCATTAAATGTTTTGCAAGTTCAACCATATCAAGTGTTTTAAATTTATACTTACCTGAAATTATATAATCAGTATTTATATTGTCTCCAAATTTATGTACTTTCCCCTTTAAAACCATATATTTCCCTTTTTATAAAACATCTATAATATTTATCACAATTTTAATAAGATTTCAAATAAAAATTTTGAAAAAATTTTTTTATATTGTAAAATTTTTAGAGTAAGAGGAGGATAAGATGAGAATATTAGCAATTGGAGCACATCCTGATGACCTTGAAATTTTGTGTGGTGGAACACTTGCAAAATATTCAAATAAGGGACATAAGATTTTTATGGCACATCTCTGTAATGGGAATATGGGAGGGAAAGATATATCACCAGAAGAACTTGCTGAAATAAGAGATAAAGAAGCAAAAAAAGCAGGTAGTTTAATAAATGCGGAAGTTTTAGGACCAATTGCTGGAGACCTTGACCTTTACAACACGAGAGAAATGAGAAGAGGGGTAATAGATATAATTAGATATGCAAAACCAGATATTATAATTACCCATTCACCAGATGACTATATGCCAGACCATATTATAACTTCTCAACTTGTCTTTGATGCTGCATTTACAGCAACATTACCAAATTATAAAACAAAATATCCTGCACATGAACTTATAACTCCTATCTTTTATATGGATACAGTTGTTGGTCTTAAGTTTCAACCTACTCACTATGTAGATATAACAGATTTTTTTGAAATTAAAAAAAAGATGCTTTTATGTCATGAAAGTCAATATAAATGGATAAAAGGTCACCATCTATCAGACCCAATAAATTTAATAGAAACAATGGCAAAATTTAGAGGACTTCAATGTGGTGTTCTTTATGCTGAAGGATTTAAAATTGAAAGTGTATGGGGAAGAGTAAGACCAATTGAATTAACTTAAATTTCTTTAACCACATTTAAAATTATATCTTCAGAATCTTCTCTTACTTTACACGCCAATGGTAATGTTTCATAACTTGAGTTAATTCCAATGGCTTCAGAAATTCTAACTCTATCAAAATCTGGCTTTATTTCTATGTTTTTCTTATGCTGTAAAAATGCTTCTTTTGTTGGTATATATCCAAGATTAAAGTTTGAATTCTGAGCAATAATTACATTCTCAAATTCTAAAATTTCTCTTATTTTTCTCCCTATGCCTGTAAAAATTTCTCCCGGTAATGTTAATATACATAAATTTTTTTCAATAGTAAAACCATTCATATATAATTTCCATTTTTTTCTTTTCTTTTTTTCTTTTTCTATATTTAAAAGAGATATCGCAATTAAATATTTTAAAGAATCCTTACAGATATCACTTTTTAATACCATTTTTGCATTTTTTATATCTTTCTCTTTAAAGGAATAAAAATTTAATAAGTATGGTTTAAAAAATGTATTTATTTTATTATAATTTTTAAACTCTACATTATCTAAAATTTTTTTAAAAGACGAAAAAAGTTTATCTGCAATTATATCCTTAATTTTATCTGTTCTTGTTATTTCATCTTTTGGATTTATATGATTAATATCTCCACTTGGTCCATTTAAAATTAATACTTTACATTTAAACTCATTCTCAATTTTTCCCCTTAAAGAACCTGGCCAATCAGAAGAGATTAAATTTCCACCTGTTGTATCCGGATGAAGAGAAAAATTGAGTATAAAACCAACAAATTTCCCTTTATTTTTAAAACCAATCACATATAATGTATCATCAACTTCATCTACACTTTTAACA
>JAMWCO010000002.1 GCA_023818785.1 Candidatus Omnitrophota bacterium | reverse complement strand
ATGTTTTTTCTTTTAAGGATGGGAAAGCATCTTTAAATGGAATTAAGTTTAGTTCAACTCCCTGAGAGAGAATATCATACGCTTCTGTAAGTGCTTTTATATAAAGTTCTGGTGGTAAACCTTCTACCACGAGATCTATATCGGACCTTTCATGCACAATACCCTCAACAAGCGAGCCAATAAGAAAAATTCTTTTAACTTTATATTTTTCTTTAAGTAGTTGGGCAACTTTATAAGCCAATTCCTTTAACTCATCTTTTCTATCCATATTTTACCCTTCTTTTGTTTCAAGTTCTTCTGTTGGTTTATATTCTTTGTAGAGCATAGGTTTTACTCCTTAATCAATTCTTCATTATAAAAACTAAAATAGTTATTATCGCCAATGATTATTATGATATGTTCACCCATCTGTAAATATTCTAAAACTTATTTAATAGTCATTATCTTTTTTTCTATAATGGAAATTCTTTCTTAAAAAACAATTTTTCATAAAATCTGACTATATTATACAAAAAAATACAATAATTGACAAGAGGATTTTGACAAAAATAAAATTCCTTATAGCCCGCAACTGTGATGTCATTTCTTTAAATTTCTCTCTTTTGACTGATGAATTGAATTTGGTAAAATTATAGGGATGGTTCACAGTGGTTTTGAAAGCAGAATTTTTCCTTCAATTTTGGTTATGGTAAGACCTAAAGTTTTATTAAGCAGGTGTTTTTTGGAAGCAGTTAGATATAATGAAGAGAAAGTTGATAATGATTTTGTTAATAAATTAAAGAAATATGTTGATTATATTGATTTTTGTCCAGAAGTAGACATAGGTCTTGGAATTCCAAGAAAAAGATTAATAATTGTTAAAAATAATGGTTCTAAAAAGTTAATTCAACCAGAAACTGGTGTTGACCTGACAAAAAAAATTGCAAGATATGCTGAAAAAGTCCTTAAATCTCTTTCTGTTAAAGATATTGATGGTTTCTTATTAAAAGCAAACTCACCTTCATGTGGTGTTGGTTCTGCTAAATTATATAAAAATGGGAAACTTATTGGTAAGGATTATGGTTTTTTTGCTAAAAAAATCAAGGAAAAATTTTATTATTTACCTATTGAAGACGAAGTAAGATTAAAAAATAAAGATATAAGAGAACATTTTCTTATAAGGATTTTTGCTTTTGCTGAATTGAGAGAATTGGTGAAAAATCAAAAAAGAGAACTTATTGATTTTCATACAAAACATAAATATCTTCTTATGACATATAGCCCAAAATATCTGAAAGAACTTGAAGAATTGATAAAAGATGCAAAGATTGATATTGTAGAAAAAATGAAATTATATAAAGAAAAATTTTATAAGGCATTTTTTAAAAAACCATCACCAAATAGATATGTTAACACACTATTACATCTGATAAGACATATCTCACCTATGTTAACTCAAAAAGAAAAAAAACATCTTCTTTTTTTGATAGAAAATTATAGTAAGAAAAAGATACATCTTAAAGTGATAATTGAACTTCTAAAAAATTTATCCCATAAATTTGAAAATGAATATATTCCTTATCAAAAATATCTGGAACCATATCCTGATGAATTAGAGGAATTAAAGAAATCCTAAATATAGATAAGAAATTATTTTAAAACTTTTTTAAAATGAGAGAAATTCCACTTATGATAAGTAAACACCCAATAAAAATTTCAATTTTTTTATAATGTTTTTTAATTTTATTTAAAAAATCACTTACTCTATTTATAAAAATTGAAATTAAAATAAAGGGGACTCCAATCCCCATTGAATAAAGGAATAAGAGTAAAATCCCTCTTTTCACTGTCTCTTCCATAGAAGAAAGGATAAGTATTGAAGATAAAACAGGGCCAACACATGGAGTCCATGCAGATGCAAGACCAATTCCTAAAAAAAATGCACTTATATATTTATACTCAAATCTTTTCATCTTTATCCTTTTTTCTTCATATAATTTTTTTATTTTTAAAATCCCAAGTATATGAAAACCAAAAATAATCATTATAAGTCCACCTATATATTTAAAAATATTCTTCCTTGTTCCAATAAAATTTCCTATGAAAGTTGAGGTTGCTCCTAATAGAGTAAAAATAGTAGTAAAACCAATAATAAAACATAAGGAAGAAAGTAAAACCCTTTTTTTAGAAAGATTTTTCTCTTTTGATTCTTCAATTGAACAACCTGTAATATAGGAAAGATAAATAGGTATTAAAGGTAATATACATGGACTAAAAAAAGAAGTTATTCCTGCTATAAAACTTACAAAAACTGGATAATTTTTAATCATTTTTAATAAATCCTTTTAAAAATTTTGAAATAAATGACTGGTCATTTGTGTAATCAGAAACTATTTTTGCAATCTTCTTTACTTTTTCCTTAGCATTTTTGGGTACAACTGAAATCCCTGCATACAAAAGCATTTCTAAATCATTCTCTCCATCTCCAAAAGCAATTATATCATCCCTTTTTATCCTGTAATATATAGCAAGTTTTTCAAGTCCTTTACCTTTATTCACTCCTTTATTCATAAATTCAAGATATTCAGGATTTGTCTTTACAATATTTAATTTTTTATCAAAAAATTTTTTAAAATAATTATATTGATAGTCCCTTTTTCTTTCATTAGAGATATTGTTTGCAAAAGAAGGTTCAGTTATAAGAATTAGTTTTGTTGGCCTTTTATCCTTAAATTTTCTTAAATCATCAATAAAATTATATTTCGCACCTGTCTGTTTAGAATAAATTTCTGCATATTTTCTTAATGAAGGAAGATTTTGTGCATAAAGAATATCATTATAATAAAAATTTAGAAGGAATTCATTTTTTATACAATATTCAATTATAAACCTTGAATACTTTAATGGAACTGGATTATGATAAATAATTTTTCTTTTTTCTTTTTCACTCAATCTGACCATTGCGCCATTATAAACAATTAAAGGAGTATCAATTTGAAGAATTTTTGAATAAATATAAACGCAGTCAGTCATTCTACCAGATGCAATAACAACAATTCCACCTTTTTTATAAAAATTTCTCAATGCTATTTTATCCTCTTTATTTATCTGTCCTTTACTGTTTAATAGTGTTCCATCAAGATCAAGAGCAATTAATTTAACCATAAACATTATTATACAATAAAATGACCAACTATTCCTATTTTTAAAGTTGACTTAAATAAAAAAGGATATTAGAATATAGTCAAAAAGATGAAGATATTATTTTTTATAGTTTTAGGTTATCTATGTGGTAGTATTTCATTTGCATACCTTTTTACTTATTTTTTAATAGGTAAGGATATAAGAAGTATTGGAACAGGTAATCCTGGTGCTGCAAATGTTTCAAGAAGCGTTGGGAAAAAATGGGGAATTATTGTATGGATTGCTGATACTATTAAAGGTATTCTTCCTATGCTTATTGCAAAAAATTATGGAATTACAAATTTTATACTTCTTACTCTAATTGGTTCTTCTGCTGTAATGGGTCATTGTTATTCAATTTTCTTAAAATTCAAAGGTGGAAAAGGAGCCGCTACAACTGGTGGAGTAATTTTATATTTAATGCCTAAGATTTTCCCTCTTGTTCTTATCTTATGGTTTTTGGCTCAAAAGATAAATCCTCGTTCACCAAAAATTTTAATCTTTTGTATAGTAGCATTTTTTATCTTTCTTGGTATATTATATAAATATAATTTTATTCAACTCTTTTCTTCAACTTTAATTTTGATGATTGTTGGTGCAATTGTCAATAAAGATGTTATTAAAGAGATAAGAAATAAAAAGGAAATAAAAGATGGTAATGTGGAGAAGGAAAACATATAGAATTATTATGGGTTCAATAGCACCTTTAATTTATTTGTTAACAGATTCAATATTTTATCCTTTAGTAATATCTTCTTTTTTTTTAACATTACTACTTTCTCTTGAGTTTGAAAGATGGAAAAATCCATCTGTATGGGATTATATTTTAAAAAAATATGGAAAAATTTTTAAAAGTCCACCTGGAAAATTAATAGGAGATACATATTTTATGTTAGCAACTTTTATAATACTATTTATTTTTGAAAAGAATATAGCAATACCATCCTTATTTTTTTTGGTCTTTGAAGATGCAGGAAGTGGAATAATTGGTAGTAAATTTGGGAAAACAAAAATTTTTGTTGGTAAATCAATAGAAGGTTTAATAGGTGGTATAATTTTTAACTTAATTATTATGCTGTTAATCTTCAAATTTATTGATTTACCTTTTTACATTTTACTTTCAGGTGTCTTAATTTCTGCATTTGTGGAAATATTGCCATTTAAAATAGATGATAACTTAACAGTAGGACTTATAACTTCAATAGGGATGTATTTATTAAATAAAATCATATAAAGATGAAAAAAGGTATTGCTTTATGTGGAGGAGGTGCTAAAAGTTTCTGCCAAATAGGAGTTCTTAAAATTCTTGAAAAAGAAGGAATTTCATTTGATGTAATAACAGGAACAAGTATGGGTGCTTTGATAGGGACAATATATAGTTTTACAGGAAATTCAGAAAAGTTAGAAGACACCATTTTTAGAATTTTTGAAAATAAGGAATTTAAAAAAATAGAAAAAATTTTTTCTAAAAAGAAGGATAATTATTTTTCCAGAATATTTAGTGGCATTAAGGACTTATCTCTTCTTTTAATAGGTGGTTTTAAAACAGGTCTTTTTGATTCAGAAAAAATAAAAGAAAGAATTTATAATTATTTTGAAAGAGATATTTATTTTGAAGAATGCAAGAAAACTCTTGGAATTATTGCCACTGAATACTTTACAGGGAAGATAGTCATTTTTAATAAAGGCAAAATCATTCCTTCTTTGATTGCTTCTTGTGCAATCCCAGGACTTGTAACTCCTGTAAAAATAAAAAACAAATATTATGTAGATGGTGGTGTTACAAGTAATATACCAGTTATTGCAAATTTTATACTTGGTGGAGAAAAGATAATAGGAATTGAAAATAACTCTTATTTAGATAGAAATATGCCATTAAATACATTTGAGGTATTTGTTCAAATGGAAAAGATAAAAACTGATTATTCAAGTATTATTGAAAGATTATTAGCAGATTTTATTTTAAAAATTGATTTGCCTGAAATGGAATGGTTTAACTTTTCAAAATTAAAAGAATGTATAAAATTGGGTGAGAAATCTGCTGAAAAAAATTTAAAAATAATTACAAAAGTTATAAATAATGAAAATAAAACCAATTTTAGAAAAGATATAATTGAAAAAATTAGTAGTTATTTTTCAACGGAACATTCTATGTAACCAGGAAAACCATTGTTCTGGATATTTCTCCACATAGTACTCTACTCTTTTAATAAAAAAAGAAGTATTCTCTTTTATATCTTCTGAAATATTTTTTGTTTTTTTTATTTCATAAGGACCTTCAATTATAATTCTATGTTTGTTAAGACCTGTTTTAAATATGAAAATTCCTATAACAGGGGAATCATATTTCCTGGCAAAAACTGCGGCACCAATAGGAATATAAACTGATTTACCAAAAAAGTTGCATTTTACCCCATTTCTTGCATGCTGGTCAATATAGATACATAAAATTCCTTTTTTATTTAACCATTTTTTTGATTCTTCTAATGCCTTTTTTAAATTCCATTTTGAAATTGCAGAAACTTTCATTTTCCTTAACCAATTTTCTGCATATCTTGCTAAATACCTATTATTTGTATCTCTAACTATCATATTTATTGGATAACCTTTCATACTCAAAATAGTTTGAGCAATTGGGAAATTCCCAAGATGAGCACAAATAGCAACAACTCCTTTTTCCTTTTTTAAAACTTCATTAAGAATATTTTCTCCCTCTATTTCAACCATATTTCTAATTTTTTCCTTCTTAATTTTTGTTAATTGGTCAAGTTCTAAGAAATTTAAAATTATATTTTTGAAAAGTTCTTTACAAATTTCTTTTTTTTCTTTATAAGAATATTTATCACCAAAGGCAATTTCAATATTCTTAATAACTCTATTTCTCGTCTTCCTCATAGTTGATAAAACAACAAATCTTATAATTTCACTTAATTTTGGTATTAAAAAAAATGGCATAAGTTTTAAAAAGAAAACTAAAATTCTAAAAGGAATATATATAATTACAAGATGGAAAAATAATTTAGATTTTTTCCTCATTTTTCATTTTTAACACTTGAAAAAATCCCAATTTTTTGGTATTATTATATCACAAAATGAAGAAAATTTTTCTACTACCTTTAAATTTTAAAGAAAAAACCTCGTTTCTTATTGACCAAATTGAAAAAACAAATATATTAGATAATTTTGTTTATATAACTTCTAATTTTTGTAAACTTCATGATTTTAAATTTAAATTTTTTAAAAAATTAAAAAAATCAACACTCCCACAGATGTTTACTTTAAAATCTCTGGCTCTAAAACTTATCTATGAAAAGAGTCCTAAAAGAGTTATTTCTGACATAGAAAAATATATTATAATTCTTGAAATTATAAAAAAAGAAAGGAAAATAAACCAAGCATATACAGATGAAGGATTGGCAAAAATTATATCAAATTTTATAAAGGAATTTAAAATCTCTTCTTTAAACTTTTCAGATATAAAAAAAATTATATCTGAATTTCAATGCAAATTTGATAATAATAAAAAAAATTTAGAATTTGCTCTTGATATTTTTGAAAAATATGAAAATCTATTGGACAAAAATAATATAATTGACCTTGAAGATATTTATGATGAGGGAGAAAATTATATTGAAAAAGAATATTTTAAAAATATTGTTTTTGAGAATATACTTGAGTTTCCAAAATATCAAAGAAATTTTATTAAAAAACTTGTAAATTTAAGTGAAAATGTTTTTATTTCTTATTTTGAACCATCTCATTTTTCACCAGATACAAGAGAATTAATTATTGATGATACATTGAAATTTTTAAATGAAATAACGACATGGGAAATTGAAAAAGTAAAGGGAGAACAAAATGAAATAATACTTGAATGTTTTAATTTCTCTAACAAAGAAGAAGAGATTAAAGGAATTATAAACTTAATAGGTGAGGAATTAAAAAAAAATAAAGAAATAACATTTGATGATATCATTATTACTTGTCCAAATATGTTAGATTATAGAAACTATATTAAGAGAATTTTTTCAAGATTTAATTTACCTATTGAGTTAATACCGGGTTATTCATTTATAAATGAATCTTCAATTTCACCAATTTTTGAATTTTTTATTTTTTCAGATACATATGACTGGAACAGTTTAATGAATATATTAACATCTCCATATTTCACAAAAATAAATAAAAAAGAAGTAGAAACCTTCTCAAAAATTTCAAGAGAAAAATTTGAAAATACAGGATTTTATAAAGAAGATTTTGAAAAACTTTTGGATAATAATTTAAAGATTATTAAAGAATGTATTGATTTAATAGATAATGGAAAAAAGAAATTAGAAGAGTGGAAGAATATATTAGAAAATATTTTAGAAAAAACAGGCTGGCAACCATCTGAATTAGAAATAAAATTTGAATTTGAGAGATTAATAAAAAAAATGAGTGGTTCATACTATTTAACTAAAGAGGAGTTTATAAATTTGATGAAAAAATTACTTGAAATGATTGAAGTTGAAGAAGGGAAAGGTGAAGGGATTAGAGTAAGTGGAATTATAGAGAGTTTAGGAATTGAGAAAAAAATATGTTTTTTTTGTGGAGCAACTGAAGAAAATTTCCCAAATTCTCCTAAAATTGAAGAGTTTTTATTACCAGATAAAATTAAAAAGGATTTAGGGATTGATTATTTTGAAAAAAGAGTAGCAAGGGATAGAAGTGATTTTTATAGAATTAAAAATGAACACGAAAAAGTAATTTTTACATATCCTTCAAAAATTGAAGACAGACTTCAGATGAAATCTATATTTATATTTGATATGGAACCAAAACACCCATTTTTTCAACAATTTTTAATTCCACCTAAGGAAATATTTAAAGTAAAAATAGATATTGAGAAGTTTGAAAGTATGTATTTAAAAGAAAATAAATTTGTTATAAGAGTCACTGATTTGGAATCTCTTCTTAAATGTCCTTATAAATTTTATTTAAAAAATGTAGAAAAAATTGAACCATATCAAATTCCGCAGATTAGAGAAACTCCAGATTTATGGGGAAAGATAATTCATGAAAGTTTTAAAGAGACATTTGAAAATGAAAAAAATAAACCAATAGAAGAAAAAAAGTTGAAGGAATATAAAGATAGATTTGAAAGTTTAATATTTCAAAAAATAGAAGATTATTTTAAAAAAGAGAGAATATCATCTATTTACAAAAATATAGTCAATTTAAGAACCAATGAAGTATTAAATAAATTTGAACAGATAATTAAAGAATGTTTTGGAACTATCTTTTTAAATTTTGAAAAAGATATAGAATTTAAAAATGATAAAATTAAATTGAAAGGCAGAGTTGATATACTTGGAGAAAAAGAAAATGAAATTATAATCATTGATATAAAAACAGGAACATCTACTGAATTTTATTATACAGAAAATGATTTTATGAATAACAAAAATATCCAACTACCCTTATATATATGGATTTATCATAAAGAAAAAAATATACCTTATCAGAAAATAAAAGGAGAGATATGGAATTTTAGTTTTATTGAGGAAAAAAATAACTTTATAAAAAGTTATGATTTTTCAAATAATAAAAAATTTGGATATATGGAGAAAATTGAAGAATTCCTAAATCAAATAACTCATGATATCTTAGAGAGAAAATTCCAATTTATTCCAGAAAATAATAAATGTGAATATATTTGTGAATATAAGGAGTTATGTATTTATGGAAAATAAATTTCCATTTGAAGCAATTATTAAAGAGGCATCCGCTGGTACAGGTAAAACACATTCTATAATAAATGAGATTATTGATTTAAAGAGGAAGTATGGTTCCTATGATATTTTAAAGAAAATTATAGGAGTAACTTTTTCTGAAAATGCTGCAATAGAATTAAAAGAAAGGTTAATATATTCAATCTTAAATAATGAATATAAAAATCTAAATGAAGAAGAGAAAATAAAACTTCAAAATATTCTTTTAAGATTAAACTTTTCTACTATACATTCTTTTGGAAGAAAGATTTTGAAAAGGTTCTCTTTTTTTATAAATATTGACCCTTTTTTTCAAATAATTGACGAAAGAGAAAGTAATATATTTTTTACAGAGGCATTAGTCAAAACATTCTACAAATCAGAACGATTAGAAACTTTTTACAAAATATTGAAAAAAATTAAATTAAATAGATTTTCTGAACTTATGTTTAAAATGAAAGAATTACATCCATATGTATTTTTAGGAAAACCATTGTCAAATTCTGAAATAACTGAAATGTTATCAAAATTTTATGGAGATTTAAATAAGGAATATTTTGAAATAAAGAAAAAATTGGGGTGTTTAGATTTTAATGACCTTGAAATACTTACATACCAAATATTAACAGAAAATCCAGAGTCACTTTTAATACTTGAGGATTTTGATGAAAAAATAAATTTTATATTTATAGATGAATTCCAGGACACAAATTTACTTCAATGGGAGATAATAAAAAAACTTATAGAAGAATGGATTTCAGGATATGGAGCAAAAGCAGAGAAAGAAGAAAAGTATGGGATTTATATCGTAGGGGATAAAAAACAGTCAATTTATAAGTTCAGAGGCGCAGAAAGAAATCTCTTTGAAGAAGCAAAAAAAACTTTAAAAAATTATTATAAATTGGAAAAGTTAAAGGAAAATTATAGAAGTTCAGAAAAAATTATAAATTTTATTAACAATGTATTTAAAAATGATAAAGATTGGGTTGGAGAAGAACTTATTTTTTCAGGAAAAATTAGAGATTTACCAACTGAAATAGAAATAGCAACATTTGATAATAAAGAAGAGGAGTATGAGTGGATATGTAATAAAATATCAGTTCTTCTGACTCAAAAAAATATTTTAGTATTTGATAGAAAAAATAACACAGATAAAAAACTTGAATTTAAAGATGTTTCAATTCTTATTAGAAAGAGAAGTAAGAATTTTAAAATACTTGAAGAAAAATTAAAAAAATATAATATTCCATATGTAATAATTGGTGGAATTGGTTTTTATCAAGAACCTGAAATAAAATTCTTACTTTCTCTACTTTATGTTTTGATAGACCCGACAGACCTTTATTCTATGTGGAATGTAAAAAATTCAATCTTTGAAATAAATGACACCAAAATTGAAAACTGGAGAAAGTTGATGGAAAAAGTAGAAATTTCTATGTTAATAGAAAAAATACTTAAAGAAATTGATTTCTGGAATGAATTAAGCACTCAACAATCTGCAAATGTAGAAAAATTTTTATCTATTCTACAAAGCCAATCATATTTACCCTATTATCAAATTGCAAAAAATTTTAGAGAGATTTCTTATAATACCCAAGAACCAAAAGCAGATATTTTTTCAATACATCAAAATGCTGTCAAAATTATGACAGTCCATGGAGCGAAAGGACTTGAATCACCAATTGTTTTTATCCCAAATTTAGAAGATTTTCAATATGTATCAAATAAAGATGATTTCTTTTATAAAAAAGAAGATGAAGGTTATGTTTATGTTTATAAGAAAGAGAGTGACAGAGGTTTTGAAGAGTTTTTTAAGGATGAGATGATTGAGGAAGAAAATAGAATCCTCTATGTCGCTTTAACAAGGGCAATGCAATTTCTTTTTATATCTGGAATTAAAAATGGAAGAGGAAATATATTCAAAAAAATAGAAAATTTTAGAAATTTTTATTCATATATTTTTGAAAAAGGAAAACCTTTTAAATTTGAAGAAAAAATTGAAAAAAGGAAATTAGAGTTTCCTATCAAATATACATCTATATCATCATATAGTAAAGAAAAGAAGAGTAAAGGAATTTCTTATTTTGAAACAACTATAGGAAGTATTGTCCACAGAATTATTCAAGAAATAAGTAATGGAATTATAGAATATAATGAAGAAAAAATTGAGGAAAAGATTATTTTTTATTTAAAAAAAGAAGTAGAAAATGTAGAATATTATAAAAAAGAAATTTTTAGGATTTTCAATAAAATTAAAGAAAATAAGAAAATTGAAAATATAATAAAAGAAAGGGTCTCTGAAAAAGTTAAAAGTGAATATCCTTTTATCTACGAAATGAATGGGAAAATTTATGAAGGAGTTATAGATAAAATGTTTATTGAAAGAGATAAAATAAAGATATATGAATTTAAAGTATATTTTAAATCAATGGAAGAATATAAAAAACAGATGGAAATTTATAAAAATGGTGTTAAAAGGATATTTAATATTGACAATATTGAATGTTTTATTGTTAACCTTGATAAATGTGAAATAATAAGTATTGACTGAAAATAAATAGAAAATTAAACTAATTTCCATGGTAAATATAGAAAATTTGATAAAAAATATAAGAGAAAAAAAAATAAAAGTAGGGATAATTGGACTTGGGTATGTTGGACTCCCTATTGTAATAAGATTTGTTGAAAGTGGTTTTAAAGTTATTGGATTTGACATTGATGAAGAGAAAATTGAAAAATTGAAAAATGGAAATTCTTATATCTATTATATATCTGATGAAAAAATAAAATCTTTGCTTCCAAACTTTATACCAACCAGTGATATGAAAAGGTTAAAAGAAGTAGATGCTATTTTAATATGTGTTCCTACACCAATTACAATTTATAAAGAACCAGATTTGCAATATCTTTATAATACTGCAAATGATATATATGAGAATCTAAGGGAAGGCCATATAATTTCTCTTGAATCAACAACTTATCCAGGAACAACAAGAGAAATATATTTATCAAAATTTGAAAAGAAAGGGCTTGCTGTAGGAAAAGATTTCTTCCTAATCTATTCTCCGGAAAGAGAAGACCCTGGAAATCCAAATTATAATACTAAAAGTATACCAAAAGTTGTTGGTGGGATTACTGAAGATTGTAAAAAAGTTGGGTTAGAATTATATTCTCAAATAGTAAATAAAGTAATTCCTGTATCATCAACAGAAGTTGCAGAAGCAACAAAATTGCTTGAAAATATATATAGAGCAGTCAATATTGCACTTGTAAATGAATTAAAGATGCTTTTTGATAAAATGGATATAAATATATGGGAAGTAATTGAAGCAGCAAAAACAAAACCATTCGGATTTCAAGCATTCTATCCAGGACCAGGACTTGGAGGCCATTGTATTCCAATAGACCCATTTTACTTAACATGGGTTGCAAAAAGATATGATTTTACAACAAGTTTTATTGAACTTGCTGGAGAAATCAATACTATGATGCCTTATTATGTGGTTGAAAAATGTATAGAAGGATTAAATATGCAAGGAAAATCTATAAAAGGAAGTAAAATCCTAATAATTGGTATTGCTTATAAAAAAGATGTAGATGATATTAGGGAATCTCCTGCTTTCAAAATTATAAAAATTCTTGAAAAAAAGAAAGTAGAAAAAATTGACTATTATGACCCTTATGTAAAAGAAGTAAGAAAAACAAGACAATATAATAAACCCATTTCTTCTATAGAATTTTCTCCTGAAAAACTTAAAGAATATGATGCTGCAATTATTGTGACAGACCATTCAAATATTGACTATAAAAAAATCTATGACTCTATTCCATTGATTATTGATACAAGAAATGTATATAAAGAAAATTTGCCAAAAGTCATAAAAGCATAAAACCAATCTTTGACTTATAAAATAAAAAATGATATATTAAATAGAAAATGAAAAAAAGTGAAAAATTTGTTTTGATTGGATTATTTTATTTTTTTATTTTACTTTTATTTTTTTTGGTTTTCTTAAAGGTAAAAGAAAAATTTCTGAAACAAACAAGTATTTATATATTTTTAACTAAACAGGAAGGAGACCAAACATTTATTGTTCCATTGCAAAGAAATATTAATTTTTATAAAAAGAAATTAGAAAATAAAATAGAATATGCAATTTTGGAATTAATAAAAGGACCAACAGAAGAGGAAAAAGGAAAAGGGTTTTCTACATCTTTAAATGAGAATACAAAGTTACTGAATGTTAGTGTAGAAGATAATATTGTAAATTTAAATTTTTCAAAAGAAGTTGAAGAAGGTGGAGGAACATTGGCGATGGAAACCAGAATTGCTCAAATTGTCTATACAGCAACACAATTCCCCACAATTAAAAAAGTAAGATTTCTAATAGAGGGTAAAACTATAGAATATTTTAGTGGAGAGGGTATAACAATAGTAGAAAAACCTGTAAGTAGAGATGATTTAAAAGAATTTGATATAAAAATAATAGAGGAGGAAAGAAATGAAAAAAGGGATTCATCCTGAGTATAAAGAGGCAACTATTGTATGTGCATGTGGGAATATAGTTAAAACAAGGTCAACAAAACCAGAAATAAAAATAGAAATTTGTAATAAATGTCATCCATATTTCACAGGAAAACAAAAATATGTTGATAGTGCTGGAAGAGTAGAAAAATTTAAGAAGAAATATGGTGGATAAAAAAATTGAAGAAATAGAAAAAGAATACAAAGAATATCTTGAATATATTTCTCAAAATAAAAAAGACCCAGAAAGATTAAAAGAAGTATTGAAAAAAATTGCTTTTTATGAAGAAATACTAAACTTAAACAAAAAAAGAAAAGAAATAATTAAAAAAATAGAAGAAGACAGAAATATTATAAAATATGGCGAAAAAGAATTAAAAGATATTGCAGAGGAAGAAATCAATTTTTTATTAAAAGAGAAAGGGGAAATAGAAGAAGAAATTGAAAACCTTTTAAAACCCAAGGATGAAAAAGATGAAAAAAATGCTATCGTTGAAATAAGGGCAGGAACTGGTGGAGAAGAAGCATGCCTTTTTGTAGGAGACCTTTTTAGAATGTATTCTAAATATTGTGAAAAAAATAATTATAAAATAGAGATTTTGGATTCACATCCATCTGACCTTGGTGGTTTTAAAGAAATAATTTTTCTTGTAAAAGGGGAAGGTGCATATGGAAATCTGAAATTTGAAGGTGGAGTCCATAGAGTACAAAGAATTCCTAAAACAGAAAGTCATGGAAGGATTCATACATCAGCAGCAACAGTAGCAGTCTTTCCAGAAATAGAAGAAACAGAAATTAAAATAAATCCTGATGAATTAAAAATAGAAACATTTAGAGCAAGTGGACATGGCGGACAACATGTAAATAAAACATCTTCAGCAGTAAGAATTACTCATATTCCTACTGGTATTTCAGTAAGTTGTCAGGATGATAGGTCTCAAATAAAAAATAGAGAAAAAGCAATGAAAATTTTAAGAGCAAGGTTACAAAATATTTATGAAAGTGAAAAAAGAAAAAAGATTGATGAAAAAAGAAAAAAATTTGTAAAAACAGGTGATAGGAGTGAAAAAATAAGAACATATAATTTCCCACAGAATCGGTTAACAGACCATAGAATAAATTATACATCTTATAATCTTGATAAAATTATGGATGGAGAAATAGAGGAATTGATTGAAAAATTAAAAGAATCATTGACATCTACAAATTTTTAAAGGTATTATAAAAATAAATGGAGGATAAAATGAAACTTAAAATTTTAATCTTTTTCCTTTTGAATACTATATTGATTCTATCTGGTAAAGAAATTAACGACCTTATAAATGAAGGAATTACTTATTTAAAAATAGGTGATTATGAAAAATCTCTTAAAGCATTAGAAGAGGCAAGAAGAGCATCTCCCGAAAATTCAGATGTTTATTATTATCTTGGTGAGATATATTTTAGAAAAGGAGAAATAGAGAAAGCAATCCCAAATTTGCAAAAAGCAATAGATATTAGTCCAGAAAAACCATCTTATTACTATAGTCTTGCATTAGTTTATCTTTCACAAAATAAAAATAAAGAAGCAATTGAAATGTTTGAAAAAGTTATAAAGATTTCTCCTTTATCAATTTATGGTAAAGAGGCAGAAAGATTAAAAAAAGAAATTGAAAATAAAAATAAAGAAATTGAAATAGTAAAAAGATGGGAAAAACTTGAAATAGAAGAAAGAAAAAGAAAAGAAGAAATAGAGAAAAAACAGCAAGAAAAACCACAAGAAGGAATCTTTCTCCCTGGTATGGAACCTGGTATGGAAAAAGTTGAAAAAATTGAAAAAGAGAAGAAAATTCCGATACAGACATTGATTAAGAGAATAAAATTTGGAACTTTAAATAAAAGAATTGATTCTTCCAAATTAATTATAGGATATTCTTCTTTGGAAATTGCACAGATAATAGAAGAGATTTTAGATATTATAGAAGAGGAATCAGAACCAGAAATTAAAAGAAATTTAATCATTGCTATTGGTAAAGTAAATAAGCCAGAAGTGGTTGATTTACTATTAGACATTATAAAAGATGAAAAAGAGTTATTTGAAATAAGGATTGTTGCTCTTGATACAATAGGAAACTTAAAGGCAGAAAAAGTAATTGAAGAATTAAGAGAAACACTATCAAAAATGGTATCTTTAAAAGAAAGAGAAAGGGAAGAAGCAAAAAATAATATACAACAAATAAATCAGAAAATTGATGACCTTACTGCTGAAAGAATTACATTGAATAGTGAAATACAGGATTTAAATAATAAAAAAAATCAAATAGATAATATTCTCGGTGCTTCTCCAGAAGGAATTGGTCCTGGAATGCCTCCTGAAATGATGGGTCCTGGTGGTTTTCAACCTACTCCTACTTTAGGAAAGACATTATCTGAAAAGGAGGTAAAAAAATTGATGGAAGAGAAGAGAAAGATTGAGGATAAAATAAAGCAAAATAATGAAGAACTTGAAAAAATAAATAAGCAACTTGGAGAATTAAATGAAAAAAAGAAAAGATATGAAGAATTACTTGCAATAAAGGAGAGGAAAATAGATATCTCATCACTTGGAACTTCTGCTACAGTTATTCAAATTCAAGAACAGATTCAGCCAGGTTTTTTACCAGGTGGTCCTGAAGGTCCTGGATTTATACCTCAACCAGAATTTAGATATTCTCAAAGGCAAACAGATGAAGAAAAAAATGAAATAATTTTTGCTATAAAATTAATGAATATTCTTGCAGATATGAGAGACAAAGAATCTTTATCAATAATCAAAAAAGCATGGAAAGAGTTTGGAGTTCCAGGATTAAAAATATATTATTATATTAATCTTGGGAAACTTGGTGAATATAGAAATATAGATTTAATGGTCCAAAGATTAAGAGAAAATTTTCCTTCAGGAGACATAAAAGAAGAAATAAATATAAGAAAAAATATAATTGAAGTTCTTGGTGATTATTTAAGAGAAAATCAAGATGAAACTATTAAAGGGCTAATAGAATATATTGCAGAAGAAAGTGAATACCCAGAAATTAAAAATATGGCACAAAAAGTTGCTTCTTCTTTTGCAAAAGTCCCTACTGAATAAATCTTAAATTGGATATTTTAAATCTTTATAATATTGGCTTTGAAATTTTAAAAAAAAATAAAATTAAAAATACCAGACTTGAATGTGAAATATTGCTTTCTCATATATTGGAAATTGAGAGATATAAAATTTATACAGAGAAGATTGAAGTCCCTGAAATAATAAAAAGAAGATTTTTAACATTTATTAAAAAAAGGATAAAAGGAGTTCCTTTACAATATATTACAAAAGAGGTTTATTTTTTTGAAAATAAATTTAAAATAGAAAAAGGGGTTTTTATTCCAAGGCCAGAAACAGAATTGCTTGTAGAAAAGACAATAAAGATATATAGAGAAAATTTTTATCCAGAATATATAAAAATCCTTGATATTGGAACAGGTTGTGGTAATATTGCTATTTCTCTTGCTAAAAATATTGAAAATTCTTATATTATTGGTGTAGATATATCAAAAAAATCTCTAAAAATTTCAAAAGAAAATGCGAGATTAAATAAAGTTGATAAAAAAACAAATTTTAAATATTCAAATCTATTTTCAAATATAAATGAAAAATTTGATATAATCATATCTAATCCACCCTATATAAAAAAGATTGAATATGATAATTTATCTATTGAAATAAAAAATGAACCTAAAAGGGCACTTATTGCTGGAGAAGATGGACTTAAAATAATAAAAATGATAATTAAAGAAAGTCCATTTTTTTTAAAAAAAGAAGGATTTTTGATATTAGAGATTGGATATAATCAGTTTGAAGATTTGAAAAAAATTATTCCTTACAAGTTAAATTTGATTTCAATTGAAAAAGATTTTAATGGTTATGATAGAATATTAGTATTTAAGAGGAGGAATTAAATGGAAAAATTTATTATTGAAGGAGGGAATAAACTTGAAGGAGAAGTTGAAATATCTGGTTCAAAAAATGCTTCTTTACCAATAATTGCTGCAAGTATAATGGCTGATGGAAAAACAATTCTTCATAATATTCCTGATTTAAAAGATGTTCACACAATGATAAAAATATTGAATTACTTGGGAGCGAAAACAAAATTTGAAAATAATACTCTTGAAATAGACCCTTCTGGAATATATCAGTTTACTGCTCCTTATGAATTTGTTAGCACAATGAGGGGTTCAATATGTCTCTTAGGACCACTCCTTGCAAAATATAAAAAAGCAAGATTTTCAATGCCTGGTGGCTGTGTTATTGGACCAAGACCTATTGATTTACATATAAAAGGATTGAAAAAACTTGGAATTGAAATAGAAAATGAAGAAGGATATATAGTAGGTAAAACAACTAAACTTAAAGGAAACAAAATTTTTTTAGGAGGGAATTTTGGTTCAAGTGTACTTGCAACTGCAAATATTATATGTGCAGCAGTTTTAGCAGAAGGAGAAACAATTATAGAATTTGCTGCATGTGAACCAGAAATTGTAGACCTTGCCAATTTTTTGAAAAAAATGGGAGCAAAAATTTATGGAGAAGGTTCACATTTAATAAGAATAGAAGGAGTAAAAAAATTAAATGGCATTGAATATAAAATAATACCTGATAGAATTGAAAGTGGAACATATATTCTTGCTGGATATATAACAAAAAGTAAAATTAAAATTGAAGGTGCAATAACTCAACATTTACTTTCTCTTATTGATAAACTTGAAGAAGCAGGATTAGAAGTATATTATGGAGAAGATTATGTTGTTACTATACCTAAAGAAAAGTGGAAAGCAGTTGAAATTACAACTTTACCATTTCCAGGATTCCCAACAGATCTTCAAGCACAAATGATGAGTTTTCTAACTATAGCAGATGGAATAAGTTTAATTACAGAAAAGGTTTTCCCTGAAAGATTTATACATGTAGGAGAATTAAATCGTCTTGGTGCAGATATAACACTTGATGGTTCAAAAGCAATTATAAAAGGTGTTAATAATTTAAAAGGTGCAAAAGTTATGGCTTCTGATTTAAGAGCAAGTGCAGCATTAGTTTTGGCTGGACTTATTGCTGAAGGCATTACTGAAATTTCAAGGATTTATCATCTTGACAGAGGATATGAGAAGTTTGAAGAAAAATTGAATAATATCGGAGCAAAAATTAAAAGAGTAAAGGAGGTAAGTTAAAATGGAAAAAATTAATTTAATTATATGTGGGGCAGGAGGAAGAATGGGGAAATTATTAGTTGAACTTGCTTTAAAAGACAATGATTTTTATCTAAAAGGAGGTATAGAAAATAAAAACCATCCACTTGTTGGGAAGGAAATCAAAGGCATAAAGATTTATGATGAGATTGAAGAAATATTAGAAAAAAATGATATAGTAATTGATTTTACAAATCCTTCTGCTACAATAAGTTTTCTTAATATTGTTAAAGAAAAAAATGGGAAAATGGTTATTGGGACAACCGGCTTTACAAAGGAACAGATTGAGCAAATAAATGAAACAAGTAAATATATTCCAATTTTTTTATCACCTAATATGAGTATAGGAGTCAATCTTTTTTTTGAAATTATAAAATATGCAACAACTCTATTAAAAAATTATGAAGTTGAAATAGAAGAGATACATCACCATTTTAAAAAAGATGCTCCAAGTGGAACTGCCAAGAAAATTGCCGAGATAATATGTGAAGATAGAAATTTAAAATTAGAAGAAGTAATAAAATATGGAAGGAATGGAATAACTGGTGAAAGAAGATTTGAAGAAATAGGCATACACTCTTTGCGACTTGGAGACATTGTTGGAGAACATTATGTTTATTTTGGAGGATATGGCGAAATAATAGAAATTTCTCATAGATGCTATAATAGAGAAGCATTTGCTTCTGGCGCTTTGAAAGTAGCAAAATTTATAAGTAAAAAGGAATTTGGTTTATATGGAATGACTAACTTTATAAAAGAAGAATTTGGGATTTAGATAAATAATTTTTCCCAATCAATTAAGTATTTTTTAAAATTTTCACTCCAGATATATTTCCCAATCTTTCCATTTTTATAAATTACTCTATGACATGGAATTGAAATAGGATATGGATTTTCTTTCAAAAGGGATGAAATATACCTTGTTCTTTTAGGCATTTTAAGTTTTTTACTAATTTCAGAATAACTAACAGTATTTCCTATAGTTACCTCTAATAAAATTTGCCATAATTTTTTCTTTATGTTATCCTTATCTTTCATTTTATTTTGAATATTTTTAAAAATATTATAAAATTTATACAAAAAATGAAAAATATCTTAAACTCAATAAGATTTGATGAAAAGGGGTTAGTTACAGGTGTAATTCAGGACTTGAAAGGAGAGATTTTAATGGTTGCATGGATGAATAAAGAAGCGATTGAAAAAACATTACAAACAGGGAAAATGCATTATTATAGTAGGAGTAGGAAAAAATTATGGTTGAAAGGAGAAGAATCAGGAAATTTTCAATATGTAAAGGAAATTTACATAGATTGCGATGGAGATACATTACTTTTTAAAGTTGAACAAAAAGGTGTTGCTTGTCACGAAGGATATTATACTTGTTTTTTCAGAAAATTTGAAAATGGTGAATTTAAAATTGTAAAAGAAAGAATATTCCAACCAAAAGACCTTTACAAATGAAAACATATTATATTAAATTTGGAGTCATTATTGGTGTAATAGGAGTATGTTTTTATTTGTTTTACCCCCCTACTCAAAAATTGAAAAAAGGACTTGACTTACAAGGTGGAGTCCATGTAGTACTTGAATTGGAAAAAGAAGAAAATATAGAAGAAAAGTCAATCTCTGATTTAGCGGATAGAGCACTTGAAATTATAAGGAATAGAATAGATGCCCTTGGAGTTACAGAACCATTAATACAAAAAGAAGGAACTGATAGAATAATAATTGACTTACCAGGAGTAAAAAATCCTGAAAAAGCAATTGAAATTATTGGTAAAACTGCTCTACTTGAATTTAAACTTGTAATAGATGATGAAAGTCTTTTCAAGCAAGCATTAAATGGAAATATTCCAGAAGGATATGAATTATTATATTTAAAAGAAAAAGATGAGAGAGGTATTTATAGAGAGACACAGCCATTACTTTTAAAGAAAGAGCCAGAATTGACTGGTAAATATATAGTTGATGCCTATGTTGGTTATGACAGAACTGGTTTCCCTGATGTAAATTTAGTCCTTGATAAAGAAGGCGCAAAGATTTTTGAAGAAGTTACTGGAAAAAATATAGGGAAACGACTTGCAATTGTCCTTGATGGAGTTATTAAGAGCGCTCCAATGATTAAAGAAAGGATACCTGAGGGGAAAGCAGTAATTACAGGTAAATTCACAATGGAAGAAGCAAGGGAACTTGCTATTATCTTACGTTCAGGTGCATTACCAGCAAAATTAAACATTATTTATCAAGAAGTAGTTGGGCCTACCCTTGGGAAAGAATATATTCAAAAGGGATTTAAAGCATCATTATATGGAGCAATAATAGTTGTAATATTTATGATTTTTTACTATTTACATTTTGGGCTCCTTGCTGATTTTGCTCTTGCTTTAAATATTTTGATTTTACTTGGAATAATGGCTGGTATAAAAGGGGTTTTGACTTTACCCGGTATTGCTGGAATTGCTTTAACTTGTGGTATGGCTGTTGATGCTAATGTTTTAATTTTTGAAAGGATAAGAGAGGAATTAAGAGGAGGCAAATCACCGAAGGCAAGTGTTGACGCAGGATATTATAGAGCATGGACAGCAATTATAGATTCTAATATTACAACTTTAATTACAGGTTTTGTTCTTTTTATTTTTGGAGAAGGACCTATAAAAGGATTTGGTTTGACTTTAAGTATTGGCATAATAGCAAATTTATTTACAGCTGTCTATGTAACAAAGACAATTGTTGATTGGATTATAATAAATAGGAAAATAGAAAGATTAAGGATATAAAAATGGAATTAATAAAAAATACAAATTTTGATTTTCTTGGAAAAAGAAAGTTTTTTTATGTTTTTTCAATTTCAATAATAATTATTGGCCTTATTTTTATGACAATAAAAGGAGAGAAAAACTTTGGTGTTGATTTTGTGGGAGGAGACTTGTTAAACATAGAATTTAATCAAAAAACAGATATTGTGAATTTAAGAAATACTATTGGAGAAACTAAAATTAAAGGTTCATTTACAGTTCAGGAACTTGGGACAGAAAGTAAAAAGTTTATAATTAGATTACCTCAGAATACATCTAATATAGTTTTAAAAAAACTGGAAGAAAAATTTGGAAATAATTTTATAGTTAAAGGAAAGTCAATTATATCTCCTTCAATGAGTATAAGTTTAAGAAAGAAATCAATAAAGGCATTTTTAATAGGACTGATTGGTATATTAATTTATTTAACAATAAGGTTTGAATTCAAATTTGCAGTTGGTGCAACAGTAGCAATATTTCATGATATTTTAATTGTTATTTCAATTTTGGTCTTAAGTGGAAAACAAATAGATGGGCTTGTCATTGCATCTTTACTTACAATTGCTGGTTATTCTGTAAATGATACAGTTGTGATATTTGATAGAATTAGAGAAAATTTAAGAAAAACAAGAAGTACTGATTATATTTCAATATTTAATAAAAGTATAAACGAAACATTAAGTAGAACAATTTTGACTGTATTGACAACTATTTTTGTGGTTTTATCTATTTTCTTTTTTGGAGGAGAAACATTACATACATTCTCATTCTGCCTTTTAATTGGATTTATTTTTGGAACATACTCTTCTATATTTATTGCTTCTGCTATCGTTATTGATTGGGTCAAAAAAAGTTCTTCTCGGATTAAATTATGAAAGTTATAAGTGGAATCTATAAAGGAAGAAAACTAAAATTTATAAAAGATAAAGAAATTAGACCCACAAAAGATATTGTGAGAGAAGCAATTTTTGATACTTTAAGAGAATGGATAGTTAATAAAAAAGTTCTTGAAATATTTGCAGGCAATGGAATACTTGGGATTGAAGCAATCAGTCATGGGGCTAAAAAAGTTATATTTATTGAGAAAGAAAAAAGAGGGATTGAAGTAATAAAGGAAAATATTAAAAACTTAGGGATAGAAAAAAAATGTGAGATTATAAAAGGTGATTGTGAATATGAAATTGAGAAACTTAAAAATATAAAATATGATTTAGTTATAGGGGATCCACCATATGATTTCCCTATTTCTAAACTTGAAAGGATAATAGAAAAAATAGTAAAATTAAATATTTTAAAGAAAAATGGTATTTTGGTTATTGAACATGACAGGAAGAAAGAAATACCTAAATTTGAAGGATATGAAATAATTAAAAATAGAAAATATGGGAAAACAGAATTAACTTATTTAAGGAGAATAAAATGAAAAAAATAGGTGTATATCCTGGAACATTTGACCCTATAACTTATGGACATATAGATGTTGTTGAAAGAAGTTTAAAAATTTTTGATAAGATTATTATTGCTGTTAGTGGCTTTGGAAAAAAGAATTTTTTATTTTCACTTGAAGAAAGAGTCAAAATTATAAAAGAGGTCTTTAAAAATAACGAAAGAATTGAGGTTGAAAGTTTTGATGGTTTGCTTGTAGATTATCTTAAGAAAAAAAATATTAATATCGTTATAAGAGGGTTAAGAGCAATAAGTGATTTTGATTATGAATTTCAGATGGTTTTAGTGAATAGAAAATTATTTAAAGAGATAGAGACAATTTTTTTAATGCCGAGAGAAGAATTTTTTTATATAAGTTCTTCAATAGTAAAAGAAATAGCAAAATTGAATGGGAATATATCATGTTTTGTTCCTAAAAATGTTGAAATTGCCTTAAAGAAAAAAATAAAAGAAGGAGGATAAAATGCCCAATCCTAAAAGAAAACATTCAAAAAGTAGAACCGCTAAAAGAAAAAGTAGCAAAAAAATAAGAAATGTCCCAATTAGTAAATGTCCTAATTGTGGTGCATTAAAACTTCCTCATTTTGTATGTAGAGTTTGTGGATATTATAAAGGAGTTCAAGTTATCAAAGTAGAAAGTCCAAAATGAAAGAGATAAAAGTTGCTCTTGATGCAATGGGTGGTGACAATGCACCTATTTCTCCTGTAAAAAGTTGCCAATTTATTAAAGAAAAGGATTTAAAGATTTTTTTAATTGGAGATAGAGAAAAAATAAGTAAAATTCTTAAAAATAATCTTTCTTTTGTTGAAATTGTTGAGTGTAATGATTTTGTTTCTATGGATGAAAAAGTTTCAATAAATCTATTAAAAAGAAATACAAGTATGAAATTGGCAATAAAATTTTTAAAAGAAAAAAAAGTTGATTTTTCTTTAAGTGCAGGAAATACTTCTGCTTTTGTTTCTTATGCAATTTCAGAACTTGGAATGATAGAAGGAATAGAAAGACCATCAATTGCAGTTTTATTTCCAAACCTTTTAGGAGGCACAACTATTTTTATGGATGCAGGAGCAAACATGAATCCAAAACCAAATCATTTATTACAATCAGGGGTACTGGGTTCAATATATTCTGAAGTTGTTTTCAATATAAAAAAACCAAAAGTGGCTCTCTTAAATGTAGGTGGAGAAGAAACAAAAGGAGATGAATTGAGAAAAGAAACATTTAAACTTTTAAAGGAAAGTGAAAATATAAATTTTATAGGGAATATAGAAGGACATGAAATTTTTTCAGGAAAAGCAGATGTAATTATAACTGATGGTTTTACAGGAAATATTGTCTTAAAAACATCTGAAGGAATAACAAGGTCTTTTAGAACTATATTAATGAAGGAAATAAGAGGAAGTTTAAAAGGAAAAATAGGGATGATTTTTATCAAAAAAAATTTAAGAAATTTTGCAAAAAAGGCAGATTATGCTGAGTATGGAGGAGGAATTCTGCTTGGAGTTAATGGAAATGTAATAATAAGTCATGGTAGAAGTTCACCGAGAGCAATATATAACGCTATTAAACTTGGGGAAAAAATTGTTGAATCAAAATTACTTGAAAAAATAAAGGAATTAAAATGGGAGTTGCAATAATTGGGACTGGTTCTTATCTTCCTGAAATAAAATTAACAAACAGAGATATGGAAGTAATGGTTGATACAAGTGATGAATGGATTATTACAAGGACTGGTATAAAAGAAAGGAGAATATGTTCTAAAGGGAAAGGTTCTTCAGATTTAGGAATGGAAGCGTCTTTAAGAGCAATTGAAGATGCAAAAATAAAAAAGGATGAAATTGAGTTTATAATATGTGCTACTATTACTCCAGATATGTATTTCCCTTCAACTGCATGTATTATTCAGAAAAAACTTGGACTTAAAAACATACCCTCTTTTGATTTTCAAGTAGCATGTTCTGGATTTATATATGGACTTGAAATTGCCAAAGGTCTAATTTTAGGGTCAGGATATAAAAAAGGATTGGTTATTGCCTCAGAATGTATGAGTAGACTAACTGATTATACAGATAGAAGCACATGTGTTTTACTTGGAGATGGTGCAGGAGCAGCAGTTGTTTCATTTACAGAAGAAGAAGGAATTATTGAAAGTTTTTTATCTTCAGATGGAAATTATGGAGACTTATTATATA